>CALWTT010000022.1 GCA_944384545.1 uncultured Clostridia bacterium
GTGGAGAAATATATTGCGGAACAGAAGCGGAAGCTGGAGACGGTGTGTACCGGAATAGAGAAGGATGCGCAGAGCGACGAGCAGCGGGAAAAAGAGGCGCGGCTGATCCGCCTCGGAATGTGTACAAAGGAATACAGTCCGGCGAGCGCCTATGACGCCGCCTATCCGTATCAGGAATATAAAACCGGCCGGTATTATCGGCTGATCCCCTATACGGTGAGCGAGGAGGAATACCGGGAGATCTGCCGCTATGACCGGCATGCGACCGCGATTCTTCCGCGCGGCGCGGGAGGGCGCCTGTTCGGGAAGAGCGCGCATCGGATGCAACGGATCGCATTGCCGGCGGCCATCACCGCGCTGCTGTCATTTCTGTTCGTGGCGGTGGTTCTGTATTTGAACGAAAGCAGCTATTTGTTTCTGTCGGCGGCGGTGGCGATCGGCGGGGTGTGGTTCTCGTATCTTTTCGGGCTTTTGTTTTATACGGTGGGGAGCATACTGGGTCGGCTGGATCATATGACGGCTGAGTCGATGCGGGGAACCGTGCTGACGGAACCGGCTGCTGCTGCAGACCGGAAGAGCGGGCAGCCTGGGGCCGCGGCCGTGGAAACGGCCTGCGCATCCGAGATGCCCGCAGAAAAGGAGGAGCATTGAGCATGGCCGGGAAATCATCGAAATACTGGGGCGCCAATGCCTGGCGGAACCAGGCGGAAAAAGAGGTACGTCGTTCGGGTCCGCTGATGGTATTGCTGCCGCTTCTTTTCCTGATCGCAGGGCTTGCGGTGGGGTATTTCTGCGTGGGTGCCCTGCAGGGGCCGGAGGACGGCTTCTCGCTGCGGGGAGACAAGCGGATGACGGTACAGGTCGGGGAGACGCTGCACTATACTGAGGAAGGATATCTTTGCAGTATGTTCGGGCGGGACCTTTCGGATTGTGTGGAGGTGCAAACCAATCTGACCCGGCTTCCGGACGGGAGCTATACAGCAGACACCTCCGCTCCCGGCGTGTATTACATATCGTATACCTGCACAGACCCACTCTTTTACCATGAGGTGCGGCTGGTGCGGACCTTTCATGTCCTTGCGGAAGGCGGTGAATCCTGATGGCAAAGAAGAAAACCTTTCGCACGGGACTGTGTGTGTTTCTGTGTATTCTGCTGTTTGTATTCGGGCTGTCGGGCGGTGCCTTTTTCGGTATCGAACGCTTGCGTCCGGAGAGCGACCCCCTTCCATCGGGCGACATTTCCGTCCATTTCATTGAGCTGGGGAATGCATACACGGGGGATTGCACATACATCAAGGCGGGGGATACCGACATTCTGATCGACGCGGGCTCCCGCACATCGAGCATTCCGACGATTGCGGCGTATCTGGAAGAATATGTGACCGACGGCGTATTGGAATATGTGATTGTGACGCATGCGCATCAGGACCATTATGCAGGCTTTGCAACGGGAACAGACACCGATAGCCTGTTTGACCTGTTTTCCTGCGAGACGATCATTGATTTTGCCCTGACCAATCAGGATCCGGACTCGAATATGTACTCCAACTATGTCAGAGAACGTGGGGAAGCGATATCGCGAGGGGCCACGCATTACACGGCCCAGGAATGCATGGACAACGGGAAATCGGAATGGGATCTTGGTGCAGGGATTACCCTGACCATTCTGGACAGCTATTATTACGACCATAAAGCGAGCACGGAGAATGACTATTCGGTATGCTGCCTGATCAGCCAGGGTGACCTGCATTATCTGTTCACGGGAGACCTGGAAGAGAAGGGGGAGGAATATCTTGTCGAATACAACGACCTGCCGCAGGTAGCGCTGTTCAAAGCCGGACATCACGGATCCAAGACCTCGACGACCGATCCGTTGTTGCGCGTGATCCGTCCGGAGATCGTATGTGTCTGCTGCTGTTGCGGGAGTGCGGAGTATACCGATACGGATGCGAACCAATTTCCGACGCAGGATTTTATTGACCGTGTGGCGCCGTACACCGATGCGGTATACGTAACGACGCTGTGCGTGGATTGGGACGAAAAAACCTTCCGGTCCATGAACGGGAACATCGTTGTCAGCAGTACAAACGGAACAACGCGGGTGGAATGCTCCGCCAGTGACCTGAAGCTGAAGGAAACCGAATGGTTCCGCACACACCGTGATACGCCGGATGCCTGGGTGGCCTGAGAGCGGGAAAGCAGGCTGCATGGGGCGCGTGGAGTACGAAAGAACACAAAAGAAGAAGAAAAGGAAAAGCCCCGGTGTGCGGAAGACGCCCACCGGGGCGTTTGTTTGCGGTTCCCGAAAGAGGGAGCGGCCTGTATTATTCGGCAGCAGAGGAACCGTGCCGTCTCCGTGCGAAATGTTTGATGACGAGAAGGGTGGCGAAGAGGAGAAGGAAGGAGAGGGGAATCGAAAGCCACTCAATCCCGATCAGGCTGAAAACGCCGGCCAGCAGGAAGGAGACAAAGGAAACCGCAGCGACCGTGACGGCATAGGGCAGCTGTGTTTCCACATGGTCGAGGTGATTGCATCGTGCACCGGCCGAGGACATGATGGTGGTATCCGAGATCGGGGAGCAGTGGTCCCCGCAGACCGCACCGGCAAGGCAGGCGGAAATGCCGATAAAGAGCAGCGGGCTGTCGACAAAGATGGGAACCACGATGGGGATGAGGATACCGAAGGTCCCCCAGGAAGTACCGGTAGCGAAGGCAAGCAGACAGGCGACGAGAAAGACAATGGCGGGTAGGAAGCAGGTAAAGGCGGCGGCAGAGCCACGGACAAGATCCTTCACAACGGCACCGGCGCCGAGAATGGTAGTAACATTTTTGAGCGCGGTAGCAAGGGTGAGGATGGTAATGGCGGGCACCATGGCGATAAAGCCTTTGGGAACGCATTCCATTACATTCTGAAAGGTAAGTATTTTTCTGCCGATGAGGTAGGCCATGATCAGGATAAGGGCAATGATGCTTCCCCAAGGCAGTCCGACATACGCGTCGGTTTCACTGAACGCATCGATGAAGCCGGCATCCCAGCCGAGGGAACGATAACCGACATACAGCAGCCCGATGACGCAGGCGACAATGAGGACAATGACAGGCAGGATCAGATCGATGACCCGTCCATTTGCAGACGGTGCGGGTTCACCGCTTTGCGGCTCTGCCTGCACGGTCTCGTCCAGCGCCCCAAGTTCTCCTTTGGATTTTGCACGGATCTCAAAGTCTGCCATTTTTCCGTAATCGAATCCCATGAACGCCAGGAGGAGAATGAAGGCGAGCGTGAGCAGAGAATAGAAGTTATAAGGAATGGCACGGACGAAGAGCTCAATGCCGGACATATCGAGCATAGGTGAGCCGTCGGCGTTTTGCAGACTGCTGACGCTTCCGGAAACGGCGGCGGCCCAGGAAGAAATGGGAGCAATCATGCAGACGGGCGCCGCGGTGGCGTCGATCAGAAAGGCGAGCTTGGCACGGGAAATTCTGTGGCTGTCCGTGACAGGGCTCATAACCGAGCCGACGGTCAGACAGTTGAAGTAGTCGTCGATGAAGATGAGGACCCCGAGCAGGAAGGTGGCAAGGATGGCGCCGACGCGGGACCGTATATGGGTTTCCGCCCAGCGTCCGAAGGCCTGGGAGGCACCGGCCCGGTTGACAAGTGCGACGATGATCCCCAAGATGACGAGGAAGAGAAAGATACCGGCGCTGTCGGCGATGGCAGCGATCAGGCCGTCTTCAATCATGGTATCCATGGTACCGGTGAAGGAAGCATCGGAGGCCATGAGTGCGCCGAGAAGAAGGCCGACGAAGAAGTGAGGAGAAGACTTCTTTGGTGATGAGAGCAAGGCCGATGGCGACCACGGGTGGCAGAAGCGCCCAGAAGATCTGCGCGAAGCTGAAATCGGCGCCGGAGACCGAGGCAACGACGCAAATGACGGCAAGGATCAGGAGCGTGACGATCAGCGCGATGAGGTTGTGATACTTTTTCCAGGGAAGGGACATAAAAAATCTCACTTTCTCGCAAAATGCGGCAAACTGACTTTGATCCCCCATACGGGAGAAGGCTGTCTTCCGGTAAGCGCAGTCGCGCGCCGGATATATCGCCATCAATTTAGCATCTGCCTTTGCGTTTGTCAATAAAAACGCCATAAAAAGCAAAAAAACCGACAAAATCCGGCCGCGTGCAGCCAGGGAGAGGAACGTGGGGTTGCGGCTTGGAAGCGGTGGAGGAAAGCGGAAAAGAAAAAAGCGGCATATGCCGCTTTTTCACAGGCGATACAAAGATTCTCCGCCCGGCGCAGAGCAGAATCCCCAGATACATGCCATGCAAAGATCGGAATGCGCACAGAACCAGGAGGCAGGACATGCAAGATGGATGCGGATATCAGCGGCGTTTTCCGGCGCCGAACTGTACGGAAAGACCGAGCAATACGACGGCCAGACCGATGATCATGGACAGGGTGTGGTTGGAGGCCTGTCCGATAACGACGGTAAAGGCGAGCCCGGCGATCATGCCGCCGGCACCGGCGGTCGTGATGATGAGAATCGGGCGCGTGATGATCAGTGCGAGGATACCGGCGATGATGGCGACTGCCAGACGCGCCACCAGGTACTTTCCTTCAAAGTCCGAGGCGATCAGATTGTCGACCAGAGCAGGGAAGAATTCGAGCCCGTTGAGGAAGAAATAGCAACCGGCAGCTGCTGCGAGGAAGATACCGAAGCGGATCAGCCGACGGGCAAGGAGAGCAGCAAGGACCCCACAGACAAGGCAGATGACCAGAGGCAGGTATGCGGGCAGCGCATCGGGATCGGAAAGGATTCCGTTGTCGATCAGGAAAGAATAGACGGCGTCTCCGAGCAACCAGCCGGCGGCAAATCCGCCGAACGCGATCGCCAGCTTGAGAAGGCGGTAGCCAAAGAGCGCAAAGACCAGCGCGCAGGCTACCACAATGAGCAGAACGGCAGGAGAATATTGCGAGAGGAGCGCATTGGCGTCATCAATGCTGTCGACAGCAAGAACCGAACCGGCAAAGGCCGTGATATCGGGATTGTTATCTTCCACCTCGGCAAGCAGATCCTGCGCCTGTTCCTGCAGATCCGGCAGACCCTGTGCAGGAGCGGCAGAAAGTGACAATGCACCGCAAAAAAGCAGGACGAGAAGAAAGAGCAGGACTACACGAGAAACAGATTTCATAAATGACCCCCCCATCCGAAGCAAAAAAGAAATACAGATGCCTATATTATAACAATAACCGGCAACAGCGTCAAGTATAAAAATGTAAATTTTAGGAACCCCGTATGGTATGAAAGGAGATACGAAATACAAGACGAAAAAAACGGTATGAAAGCGGAGGAAAAAGGCTTGACAAGCAGCGGAACAGTTGCTATAATAGAGGCCGGAAAGGCAAAGACGGGAAAAAGTAACGCCGCAGACTTCCCGACAGAGAGTACCCGGCCGGTGAGAGGGACGGGGAAGCGCGGTGTGAATACCTCCCCGAGCCGCGTCCCGAGTCCGCAGAGCGGATAGGCGGCGCCGTGTGTGCACGTTACAGCATGGCGGTGGGGAAGCACCGCAAGAGGCCTTTTTCGTGAGGAGAGGGTAAAAAAAGGTGGTAACGCGGAATGTCCGTCCTTTTGTGGGGGCGGGCTTTTTGTTTACAGAGCCGGTTCTGCGCCGAATTCCGGTCGATGGATAAACGGGAAGAGCCATCTGCTTGTATGCGGGGAAAGCGGGTGCGGCTGCACAGCGAGTGGATTCAGCTACAAACTGCGAAATAGAAATTGTACAGGGAGAAAACAGGAAGACATGACATGTTATGAAGAATTGGTAGCGCGTGGGCTGATCGCCCAGGTAACGGATGAGAAAGAGATCCGGGAATTGATCGACAGCGGTAAGGCGGTGTTTTACATCGGGTTTGACCCGACGGCGGACAGCCTGCATGTGGGGCATTTTATGGCGCTTTGCCTGATGAAGCGTCTGCAAATGGCCGGGAACCGCCCGATTGCGTTGATCGGAGGCGGAACGGCCTATATCGGGGATCCCTCGGGACGAACGGATATGCGCACCATGATGACGCCCGAAACGATACAGCATAACAGCGCCTGTTTCCGGCGGCAGATGGAGCGTTTCATCGACTTCGGGGAAGGAAAGGCCATGATGGTCAACAATGCGGACTGGCTGCTGCCGCTGAACTATGTGGAGCTGCTGCGTGAGGTAGGCGGATGCTTTTCGGTGAACCGGATGCTGAGTGCGGAATGCTACCGTCAGCGGATGGAGCGCGGCCTCTCTTTTCTGGAATTCAATTATATGATTATGCAATCCTATGATTTTTATCATATGTTCCGCACGCTGGGGTGCAACATGCAGTTTGGCGGGGACGATCAGTGGTCGAACATGCTGGGCGGGACCGAGCTGATCCGACGCAAGCTGGGGAAGGACGCATACGCGATGACGATCAACCTTCTGCTGAATTCGGAAGGGAAAAAGATGGGGAAGACGGCCAAAGGGGCGGTATGGCTGGATCCGGAAAAAACGACGCCATACGAATTTTACCAGTATTGGCGGAATGTCGCGGACAGCGATGTGATGAAGTGCCTGCGCATGCTGACCTTTCTTCCGTTGGAGGAGATTGCGCGCATGGAAGCGTGGGAAGGCGGTTCGCGGATCAACGAGGCAAAGGAGATCCTGGCGTACGAGCTGACCAAGCTGGTGCACGGGGAAGAAGAGGCAAAGACGGTGCAGGATGCCTCGCGTGCCTTGTTTGCGTCGGGGGAGAGCGCAGAGATGCCGACGGTGATTCTGGAGGAGTCCGACCTGGCGGATGGAGCTGCGGATATTGTAGGACTGCTTTTGCGCGCGGGACTGGTGCCCTCCCGTTCGGAAGGGCGGCGTGCAGTAGAGCAGGGCGGCGTGACGGTGGACGGCAAGAAGGTGGAGGACATTCGTGCCACCTATACGGCAGAGCAATTGCATGCCGGACTGGTTTTGCGCCGCGGCAAGAAAAATTATAAGAAAATCGTACTGAAGGGATAAATCGTCGCGGTGCCTGTGGAAACGGTACAGCGGGAAGCCCGCCGGCGCTTGCGCGCCTTGGCGGGCTTCCCGCTTTTTATACATGAAAGCAGCGTCGCTTTTCCGGAAGGCAGAGAAGGGAAGAATTCCCGCGTCACAGGCAACCGGAGCAAAAGGAAATAATGTGATACTTCACGACACACGGGAAATGGGAGTGAAACAGAAGCGATTTTTCGTGACACACGCAGTGGGGTGTATCGTATGGGGTTCCGAAGCATCTATGCACGTCAAGGGCGTGCGGTGAAGAAAGTCGCGAATATGCGGACCGCATGTGCTGTGCGTGTTCATATTTCCCCCCACACGTGTCGGGTTGCAGAATCTGGAGGAAACGGCATTTTTTGGGCGGAATCCGAGTGAGCAGAGCAGAATGGATTGTCCCCGTGTGTCACGGAACAGGGAAGCTTTGTCGTTGTGCACAAATGGGAGACAGGGAAATTGGAAGAAGTGCCAAAAATATGCGAAGAGGACGGGAAATAGCGGAATTTCTATTGATTTTCGTTCAGAATATGGTAATATAATAATAACCGTTGCTGAAGAAAGAGAAGGAACGGAATCCTACCGATGCGAGGAGTGGATTATGGAAAATCGCCGTAATTTCGCAGCGCGTCTTGTGGCGTTGTTGATGGTGGTAGCCATGTTGATCGCCGGAGCAACCATGGGAATGGCAGCTCTTCCCGGCACGACGGCACCGACCTCTGACGCCGCCGACGAGTATTTACAACTCAGTTTTGACAAAGAAAACAGAGCCTTCACTCTGCTGATCAATGCGGACAAATGGACACCGCTGCTGGAGCTTGGCAGCTCGGTGACATTGTCGGATCTTCGTGCGGCGTTGCCGGCGGGCTTGGTAGAGGCCTTGCGTGCCCGTGATATTGCGGGAGCGTGCGACATATTGGGAATAGATCTTTCTGCGATAGTATCAGCGGAAGTGCTGGAAAGTATCATTGCGCCGGAGCTCCTGTATCAGTATGTCACGCTGGACGTGCTGCGGGAACTGATGAGCGACGATGAGATCCTCTCTCTGGTGGATACGGATGCGCTTCTTGCACGTGTGGATCAGGAAGACATAGAGGCACTGATCACCGAGGATATGTTGGAGCAGCTGCTGGGCGGGGAGAAAGGCGAGCAGGCTCTGCGCGTGCTGATGGAGGATCCTGCGGTATTGCAGGCACTGATCACACAGGAGCTTCTGGTGGCGCTGAACCCGACAGCAGAGCAGGCGGAAGTTCTGTTTTCCGGTGTGAATCCGGGCGATCTTCTGACAGAAGAGCAGTGGATCGGGTTGCTGGGGCAGAGCCGTTTTGAAGAGATTGCAGCGGATGGTACCGTCACCATCGCGGAAATATTTGCGTCACCCGCATTCAGCCTGAATGCCCTGCTGACGGAAATCGGCATGGACCGTCTGCCCGATGTGGTGGGGGATGACCGGATTATTGCGTTTTTGAACAGCTATGACGCACTGACGCTTGCCAATGCGGCGGGAATCCGGAACATAATTGAGAAAATCCCGTTGCAGACACTGGTGGATGCCATCGGATTGCGCCGTATTCTGGAAGTGATTCCGGCAGAGGACATTCTTTCCATTCTTCCGATCTCGGATATCATGCAGATCGTATCGATGCAGAAGCTGTTCACCTACATATCGGCCGAAGAACTGAAGACCGTCGTTCTTCCGCTCATGTTGGATTTTGTCCTGGCGGAAGTGTCTGAGGTGGAGCTGAACGGCAGTGTCGTATATTCGGATGCGATGCTGCATGTAGCGACGCTGACAGAGGCATTGCTTTCTGAATTTCCCAGTCTGCAGGAATTTGCGGAATCGGAAAGCGATATGCTGTTGAATTACGATATGACACTGACCATTGCGGATCGTACGGTTCCGCTATCCTTCCGCGTGGGCTTTTACGGCGATACGTCTACGGTGAAGCGTCTGTGTGCCCGCCTGAGCGCCCGCTTTGACTTTGATTACACGGCGGGAGTATTGCAGATCCGTATGGATGCAGGCAACCTGTTGAGTGAAATCTATGCGGGACTGCTTGCATCGGATACCGTGAGCGAGGAGTTGAAGCTCCGTGTGGTCAATCTGTTCTGCTCGGATGGAGAGGCGCTGCGGGCAGCGTTTGAGGCAACAACAGCGGAAGAGCTGCTTGCCATTCTGCGTTGCGCGCCGGAAGGTTCGGTATTCGATCGCCTGTACAACCGCCTGATGGAGGAAGAAGACGCAGTGGGGCGGATCGACCGTCTGAAAGAGCGCGTCATCAACAGCAAATATTACACGCAGTATGTAGATAATGTGGTTGCCCTGTACGATGAGCTGATTCAGAGCGCATTGGCCGAGTACAGTGTGGGTGGCGGAAATTACGAACTGGATCAAACAATTGTTTTTGATCCGATCGCCTTTCTGGCAGCACAATTCCCCATTCTGGATAAGGCGGAGCCGTATCTTGACGAAACCGAGATCAGATTGTCGGTAGATGTGAAAGCTACCTTTACGGATCTGTATCAGCTTCGTCTGATAGACGAGAGCGGTACGATATACACGACATTGCTTCCTGTGGGAGCGGATCTGAGCCTGGTGCTGAATCAGGAATCGATTGCGGGACTCGGATACGAGTGGACCGAGAACGGACACGATGCGATTACGGTCATGCCTGCCAAGGATACGGTTCTTCATCCAACGGAGCTGTCGGTACTGACATTTGCCGATGAAACGGGTGCTGTGGTGGATACGGTGTTCTACCGCCCCGGTGATACGCTGGACGACCTGACATTGCCAGCGGTACCGGAGAAAGCACATTATACGGGCATCTGGGATTTTTCGGGTATTGTTCTGGATGGCAGGGACTATACAGTGCGTCCTGTATATACACCGGTGGTATATACGATAACCTTTGTATCCGATGGTGTCACGGTGGGGAGCGCAACCTATACAATTGAGGACCCGGAAATCGACCTCCCGGAAATCCCGTTCCGATACGGATACACGGGCAGCTGGGCGGGTTACGATCCTGCGGTATTCGCCGACCAGACGGCGGTACTGACCTATACGCCGGTCATATACTACCGCACCTATTACGATCATGCCGGCAATCTGATTCCGGACCTGACGCAGGAATATACGATAGAAGACACATCCTATACGTTGCCTGAGGTGCCTGCGCGCGCCGGATATACGGGCACATGGGGACGTGTGGAAAATACGGCGGCGGGGATGTCGGTCTATGCGACCTATACGCCGATTCCCTATACGGTGGTGTTCTACGCGGACGGAAAGCAGATAGGCAGTGCGACGTATACGGTAGAAGACATGACGGTCACAGCACCGGCCGTGCCGGAGAAATTCGGATATACGGGTGCATGGCC
>CALWTT010000023.1 GCA_944384545.1 uncultured Clostridia bacterium
CTGGCTCTTCTGCCCGCTTCCCGATCCGAAGCCATGGAGGAAGCCGAAAATTCCTCCTTCCTGCGCGCGTGTCTTCCACGCCCCATCCTCCGCGCTTACCTCGACCGTACCGTTTGAGATGAGGTGCATCTATGCCCACCGCTTATGACGATCTGCGCATCCTCATCGTCTCTTCCTCCGAGAAAGGAAGAGACTTTCTGCTCGGTGCGCTCAAAGCCTTCCACGCCCAATTCGTTTCTCTCTCTGCTGCATCTGACGCCAGGGTTCGCCTTTCCTTTGAACGCTTTGATCTGGTTCTTGTCAATGCACCCCTGCGCGACGAGTTCGGCGCCGATCTTGCGGTCCATGCCGCCGACGATGCCTACGCCGGCGTTCTTCTCCTCCTGCGTGCAGATGCTTATGACCAGATCGCCGCTCAGGTCGCTGATCAGGGCGTTCTCGCCATCCCAAAACCCATCCCCCACGGCCTTCTCGATCAGGCCGTCCGCATCTCACTCGCTACGCGCCAGCGCTTGCTTCGTGCACAGAAAAAAACCGAGTCCTTGCAGAAAAAAATGGAAGAGGTCCGGTTGGTAAATCGGGCAAAACTCCTTCTGATTCAAAAACTCGGAATGACAGAGGCTGCCGCACATCGCCTGATCGAGAAGCAAGCCATGGACATGCGCCGCACCCGCGCGGATATTGCCGCCGATCTCATCCGTACCTACGAAAACTGATTTTTTTGCTTTCTCTCTTGACATAACGGCTTCCTGCGTGTATAATGTATTTGTGAACAAGGGCGTTCACGGCCGGATCCTTTCCGCCGTGAACGCTTCCTTATTTTCCCCGCCCCCAGCGCACCTTCTGCACGCGCTTTTCTTGTTTTACCCTCTGTATCCTGTTTCACTCCGTGGAGGTCATTATGGAGAAATCAGTCAAGTATATCTTCGTTACCGGCGGCGTTGTCTCCGGACTCGGTAAAGGGATCACCGCCGCTTCCCTCGGTCGCCTGCTCAAAGCACGGGGGCTTCGCGTCGCCGCACAAAAGCTCGACCCCTATATCAATGTGGATCCCGGTACCATGAGTCCCTATCAGCACGGGGAGGTTTTCGTCACCGAAGACGGCGCCGCAACCGATCTCGACCTCGGTCACTATGAACGCTTCATCAACGAAAACCTCAATAAATTCTCCAATCTTACTACCGGAAAGGTCTATTGGAATGTCCTCAATAAGGAGCGTCGCGGTGAATACCTCGGCTCCACCGTTCAGGTCATTCCCCATATCACCAACGAAATCAAGGAGTTCGTTTACAGCGTCGGCAGAAAAACCGATGCGGACGTCGTCATTACCGAAATCGGCGGCACCATCGGCGATATCGAATCCCAGCCCTTCCTCGAGGCCGTACGCCAGATTTCGCTTGAGGTCGGAAGAGAAAATGCGCTCTTCATTCATGTCACCCTCGTCCCCTTCCTCAGCGGCTCCGATGAGCACAAGTCCAAGCCCACACAGCATTCGGTAAAGGAGCTGCAGGGAATGGGCATCAATCCAAACCTCATTATCCTCCGCTGCGACCGACCGCTTGAATCCTCCATTTTCGACAAAATCTCGCTCTTCTGCAATGTCAAGCGCGACTGCGTGATCGAAAATATTACCCTCCCCATCCTCTATGAGGCTCCGCTCATGCTCGAAAAAAGCCACTTCTCCGGGATTGTCTGCCGTGAGCTCGGCCTCCGCACACCCGAACCCGATCTTTCCGGATGGCAGGATATGGTCGACCGCATCCAGGCGGCCAACCGCACCGTACGCATTGCGCTCGTCGGTAAGTATGTGCAGCTGCACGACGCCTATCTTTCGGTCGCAGAGGCGCTCCGCCATGCCGGTTATGCCTACGGCGCGCGCGTCGATATCCTGTGGGTGGATTCCGAAACCGTTACCGAACAGAATGTTGCCCAGATCCTTTCCGATGCCGACGGCATTCTCGTCCCCGGTGGATTCGGCAACCGCGGCATAGACGGAAAAATTGCCACCGCGCGCTACGCCCGGGAAAACAATATTCCCTTCCTCGGCATCTGCCTCGGTATGCAGATTGCCGTCATCGAATTCGCCCGCCATGTCCTCGGATGGGAAGATGCCGACTCCGGCGAGTTCCATCCCGCCTCTCCCCACAAGGTCATCGATTTCCTGCCCGATCAGTACGAAGAAATCGAAAAGGGCGGAACGTTGCGCCTTGGGGCTTATCCCTGCCATGTCCGTCCCGGGACACGCATGGAGGAGTGCTACGGCAAAGACAGAATCTCCGAGCGCCACCGCCATCGCTATGAATTCAACAACGACTACCGCGAGGAGCTCGAAGCCGCCGGTCTTTCGGTCAGCGGTACCTCGCCGGATAACTATATCGTAGAAACCGTAGAAATCCCCTCCTGCGATTTCTTTGTCGGCGTCCAGTTCCATCCCGAATTCAAAAGCCGCCCCAACAAGCCCCATCCCCTCTTTCTCGGCCTCATCCGGCACGCATTGCAGCGCAGCAATTAACTCTTCCTTCTATCCACTATTAAAATTCACTATAACAAATCCTTTGCTTCGCCTCTTGCACTATAACTTTTCCTGATGTATAATAGAGCAGGACGGCACACAGGGGCCGCTGATAATAAGGAGTTTTTTCTATGCTGAGTGCTATTGTCGGTATCAACTGGGGCGATGAAGGAAAGGGTCGTATGGTGGACCTTCTCTCCGCCTCCTATGACATTGTCGTACGCTATCAGGGCGGAAACAATGCCGGACATACCGTGGTCAACGACCGCGGCCGCTTCATTCTCAATCTTCTCCCCTCCGGAATCCTGCGCGAAGAAACCCTCAACGTCATGGGACCCGGAATGGTCATTGACCCGGAACACCTGTGCGGTGAAATCCAGCGGTTGCGGGAGGGGGGAATCCACGTCACGCCCGATCATCTCCGCATCTCCGACCGCGCTACCATCTGCATGCCCTACCATAAGCTGCTGGATTGCCTCGAGGAGGATCGGCTCCGCGATAAAAAATTCGGCTCCACACGGCGCGGCATCGCTCCTGTGTATGCCGATAAATATATGAAAAAAACCCTGCGTATGGGCGATCTCTTTCAGCGCGATTCCCTGCCCGGAAAGCTGCGGGATCTCATGGAATGGAAAAATCTGACCATCCACGGTGCGTACGGTCACGATCCGATCTCCCCCGAGGACATGCTCGCCTGGCTGGATACCTATGCCATGCCGCTCCTCCCCTATATCTGCGATACATCCAAACTCCTCACCGACGCGGCCGCCGAGTCGAAAAATATCCTCTTTGAAGCGCAGCTCGGCGTCCTGCGCGATATCGATTTCGGAATCTATCCCTATACCTCATCCTCCTCCACCATCGCTGCCTATGCGCCCATCGGAGCCGGGATCCCCCAGCTCCATCTCGACGAGAGCATCGGAATCATGAAGGCCTACTCCTCCTGCGTAGGAGAAGGGCCCTTCACCTGCGAGATGTTCGGAGATGAGGCGGAGCGGCTTCGTGAGGCCGGCGGTGAGTACGGTGCCGCAACCGGGCGGCCACGACGCGTAGGAGGATTCGATGTCGTCGCCTCCCGCTACGGCGCCAGAATGCAGGGGGCTACCTGCATCGCACTTACAAAACTGGATGTGCTCTCCTATCTCGATCGCATTCCCGTCTGCGTCGCCTACGATATCCACGGCGAACGCACCGAGGAGTTCCCCGCCGGTGACCGGCTCGCCGTGGCCAAGCCGATCTATGAATATAAAGAAGGCTGGATGTGCGATATCAGCGCCTGCCGCTCCTTCGACCAGCTTCCTGCCCCTGCACAGAATTATGTGCGCTTCCTCGAAAATTCCGTCGGCGTCCCCTTCCGCTATGTTTCGGTAGGATTCCGGCGCGACGACTACATTCAAATGGACTGAATCCGCTGCATCGCGGTTATATGGAGGTTCGTATATGAACATTCGTGTTGTCAAAAACAATCACCCCTCGCAGAAACCCGTTGCTGACCAATCTCTCTCCTTCGGTCATATTTTCACCGATCATATGTTCCTCATGAATTATGAGGAGGGGCGCGGTTGGTTCGATCCCCGTATTGTTCCCTTCGGTGATCTCTCCCTCTCCCCTGCCGCCATGGTTCTCCATTACGGCCAGGAAATGTTCGAGGGAATGAAGGCCTATCCCGGAAAAAACGGTGAGGCCTATCTCTTTCGCCCCGACATGAATGCGAAGCGTTCCAATTCTTCCTGCGACCGCCTCTGCATTCCGCGGATCCCGGAGGAAGACTTCGTACAGGCGGTCGAAGCGCTCGTCGATGTGGACCGTGACTGGATCCCTACCGCACCCGGTACCTCCCTGTACATCCGCCCCTTCATTTTCGCCACCGATCCTTTCCTCGGCGTTGCACCCTCCCGGACCTATCTCTTCTGCATCATTGCTTCTCCGAGCGGCGCTTACTATCAGAGCGGTCTTGCTCCTGTCAAAATCTGGATCGAAGACGAATATGTCCGCGCCGTGCGCGGTGGCATGGGATACATCAAAGCCGGCGGTAACTATGCCGTCAGCCTCATCGCACAGGTCAAGGCACACGACGACGGATATTCCCAGGTCCTTTGGCTCGACGGTGTGGAACGCCGCTATATTGAAGAGGTCGGCGCTATGAATATCTTCTTCAAAATCAACGGCACCGTCCTCACTCCCATGCTCAATGGCTCCATCCTGCCCGGCATTACACGCGACAGTGTTCTCCATCTCTGCCGACAGATGGGCCTTCCCACCGAGGAACGCCGGATCTCCGTCGATGAGCTCATCGCCGCTGCCAAAGACGGTTCTCTGGAGGAAATCTTCGGTACCGGCACCGCTGCCGTCGTTTCTCCTGTCGGACATCTGCGCTATAAAGATGAGGTCCTCACGGTCGGAAATGCACAGATCGGTCCGCTTACCCAGAAGCTCTACGATACTCTTACCGGGATTCAGTGGGGGCTTCGCGACGATCCCTTCGGCTGGAGAGTCACGGTTCCCCACCGCTTCGGATGATTCCGCTCCGCCGCTTTCTGCAAGGCGTTATCCTTTTCCGGATAACGCCTTGCTTTTTTCGGGAAAAGCCGATATAATAGTAGTACACTATCCCACTCACCCGCTGAGAAAGGACCCTGCCGTATGGAAACACTGGACCAAAGACTTGCACGTAAGCTCGAAAAAAAGCGGCGCCTGATCCGGGTCGCTGCCGGACAGGAAGAGGCCGACCTTGTGATCCGCAATGCGCGCTTTCTCAATGTCTTTACCTCGCGCTGGGAGCAAGGTGACATCGCCGTCGCCGGTGGCATCATCGCCGGTATCTGCGGGAAATACCGCGCCGCGCAGGATATAGACGCTGCCGGCCGTTATCTGATTCCCGGTCTTATCGATGCGCATATTCATCTCGAAAGCGCCATCGTCATGCCCGCGGAATTTGCGCGAATTGTTCTCCGGCATGGTACAACCACCGTGATCTGCGATCCGCATGAGATTGCCAACGTCATGGGGACCGACGGGATCCGCTTTATGTTACAGGCCACCGAGGAGATCGGCGTCGATGTCATGTTCATGCTCCCCTCCTGCGTTCCTGCCACCACGCTGGATGAAGCGGGTGCCTCGCTTTCTTACCGGGACATCGACATGTTTTATTCGCATCCGCGGGTGCTCGGCCTCGCGGAAATGATGAATTATACCGGTGTCCTGAACGGGGACCGCGAGGTTCTCGAAAAAATTCTTGCTGCACAGAGCCATCACAAAAAAATCGACGGCCATGCGCCTGCGCTGTCCGGAGCCGACCTGGACGCATATATTGCTGCCGGGGTATACTCCGATCACGAATGCAGCGATCTGCAAAACGCCATGGACAAGCTCCGGCGCGGACAGTTCATCATGATCCGGGAAGGTACCGCCGCGCACAATCTCGATGCGCTTCTTCCCCTGATTCAACCCGAGCTGTACAGCCGCTGCATGTTCGCCACCGACGATAAACACCCCAACGATCTGCTCCGGGGCGGACATATCGATGCCATCCTGCGGCGCTGCTTTTCCGCCGGTACCGACCCGATTCTCGCACTCAAAACCGCCACCCACAATGCCGCACGCTATTTTCTCATGAACAACAAGGGAGCCATTGCCGGCGGGTATGTGGCCGACCTCGTTCTGCTCGACGATCTTCCCTCCTTCCGGATCGCACGCGTTATTAAACGCGGCAAAACCGTCTTTGAAAGCGGCAAGGATATCCGGATGGATCCGCCGCATATCGATTCCGATCTGCAAAAAGCCGCACGGAATTCCGTACACCTTTCTCCGCTCCGCACCGACAGTCTTGCTGCCGGTCGGGCTCCCGTCATCCGCCTGATCCCGGGGCAGATTGTCACCGAGGACGGCGGCTATGCCGAACGGCCGGATCCCGAACACGATATCCTTCTTTGTGCCGTTTTTGAACGGCACCGCCATACCGGACATATCGGCATCGGATACCTGCAGGGCTATGGGCTTCGGAAAGGTGCTGTCGCCACCAGCATCTCCCATGATTCCCATAATATCATTGCGGTCGGGGTTTCCGCCTCCGACATTCTGCATGCTGTACATGCGGTCGCAGAAAACGGCGGCGGGATCTTCGTCACCGACGGACAGAACACCAAAGGTCTACCCCTGCCGATCGCCGGTCTGATGAGCGATGCTCCCATGGAGCAAGTCAATGCATGCCTTGAGGCGGTCAAGGATTTCGCCTTTTCGCTTGGCGTCAGCCGGGGGATCGATCCTTTTATGACGCTTTCCTTCCTCGCTTTACCGGTCATTCCCAAGCTGAAACTCACAACGCACGGGGTCTTTGATGTGGAAAAGTGGGCCTTCCGTACCTGACAGACATTCCCTGCTCTGTGCGTGGACTATCCCCCTTGGCCATCCTCGTCTGCAACACACGGGTCGCATAGCATCATAAACAAACCGGCCGGCGGCAGTTCTCTCTTCTGCCGCCGGCCGGTTTTCCTTTTCCGGTTTTTCTTTTTCGCGCTTTCCGTTCCGGTCTTTCAGTTCAACATGCTCTTGCGATAGCGGGACGGCGTCACGCCCACGTATTTCTTGAAAATCTTCTGAAAATAATTGGCATCCCGGTATCCCACACGCTCTGCGGTCTCCTCCACCCGGCCGCCCGCCATCAGCAGCTCCTTTGCGCGACTCACCCGCACACCCGCCAGATAATCGCTGAATGTCTCCCCCAGCTCCCGCCGGAACAGATGACTCAGATAATACGGACTCACATACACCTGCTGCGACAGCATCTCCAGATTCAGATCCTCGGCATAGTGCGCATGGATATACCGGATCGCGTTGTACAAATGCGCATTGGCACCCTTCTTCCCACGACTCTCGTACACCGCATCCAGAAAATCATCCAGTATTTCTACGGTCCCACGGCAGATATCCGAAAAATCTGCGTTCTCTAAGATCAGTCGCGAATTCTTCTTCAATATCCCGGTCAGCGCCGACAGCGGAGCGCCGCCTTCCACGGCGCTCCGGGACAGAAATGCCGTGAATTCATACAGCTTCGCCTTCACAATTTCCAGATCCCCGCTCGCATACGAAAAGATTTCGTTGAGAAAGCGGTTGATAATCGACTTGGCCTGGTTCCTGTCCCCCATCTGTACATGGGCGATCAATTCCTTTTCCAGCTCCATCGGATACTTATTGTACCGGGGCTGGGCTTCCCGGATCTGCATTTCCCGCGCCGCACGCATGCGCTCGCGGTTCAGCCGCGACAGCTCACTTCGCTGTTCGATATATTTTTTCTCCTCGCGCACCATATAACTGACCAGTACCGTCAGCGTTTCGGATACGCTTGTCATACTTGCACAGTCAATCTGGCGAAGGGCACCTATATCATAGTCGGCGCCGAAGCTGAATCCTGCCTCCGCGCATTTGCGACGGAACTCCGCTGCAAAAAATTCATCCTTTTCCCACAGAATCACCGGCCCGGTCGTCAGATAGCCCACCGTTTCTTCGCCAAGCGATACCGGCGTGATACACATCACAAGGCCGCACGGCGTTTCGTATATGTAAGAGCCCTTCAGTTCCTGTGCCTTGCGCCCGCTGTACAGGATCTTCTCGCGACAGGCCTGATTCCCCGCACCGTAACTGCAGATGCACCCGGGCTTCCTCACACACAGACATTCCTCTCCTGCCGTATCGTACAAGGCGACGTCCAGTCCGCTGGTGCGCGCATAGTTCGTAAACAGCTTTTCGAGTTCTTTCAGGTTCAGAATGCCACGCAGTGCATTCGTTTCCCTCTTCATTTTTCCCCAGCAATATCAGTGTGAAGTATGTTACCGTATTGGTACCGTTCGTATAATGCACGCCTGTCTGCGCCGCAAGATCCACCACATGGATGCCGCAGGCCTCCACCGAGGTCCGTGCACGATCCGGATACCGACAGGGCTCCGGAAAGGCACAGGTCTTGCAGACGTTACAGGCACCGGCGCCCAGCATCCGGCTTCCCTTTGGCAGGACCGGCCGGATCCGTTCGTCCACGCGGTCGTGCTCCTGCTTTGCACGGAACATTCCCTCAATGTCAAAGCTGTCCTCGATGGCATGCTTTGTCGTGTACACCAGTGCCTCCGGATAAGCAAGACACGCGGCGCGCAATTCCTCCAGCGTACCCACATGCGGCGGGCAGCGCCAGGATTTGTTGTAATTCCCGCAATAATTCGCACGGCAGGCCGCTACCACCTCTTCCGAAAATTTTATATCTGCGGTGCGTAGCTCCGCATATTCCCATACTGCGTCCCCTGCCGCCGCAAGAATTTCTTCGGTTGTCTTACGCATTTTCTTCTCCTATCTGCATGTTTTCCATATATGCGTCCATAAATTCCGGCAGAACCGAAAGATCCACATATGTCGTTTCCTCTGCCAGTTTTGCTGCCTCGTTCAGCATCTGCGCGCGGCAAAGGCAGAGCACCGTTCCCGAAAGCGCCGTATTTCCCACGACCTCCGTACACCCGCCCAGCGCACGCGGCAAAAGCCCCACAGCCATCGCATTTCCCCGGTCCAGGTAAAACCCGAGCCCCCCCGCTATATACAGATGATCCACCTCTTCGTATCTCAGTCCTGCCTGTTGCAAAAGCACCGATATGCCGGCGCAGATGGCACTCTTGGCAAGCTGAAAAGCGCGCACGTCACGGTCGGAAATATAGACAGGGCCGCACAGCGGATACCGCTCCTGCCCCGGATCGACAAAGGCACCCGTCTCATCGATGATCCCCTGCCGCCGCATCAGCGCCACTGCATCGATCAGGCCGGATCCGCAGATCCCTCGCGCAGGACCACCGCCGATGACACTGCATACCGGGCCGTTCTCTCCCTCCCGCACATGGTCGATCGCGCCCGCAACACCACCCATTCCGCAGGAAATATTCGCGCCTTCAAAGCAGGGCCCCGCCGCCGTGGAGGTCGCATACAGACGGCCGCCGGCATGAAGCAGCATTTCGCCGTTGGTGCCGATATCCACAAGAAGATTGCATCCCTGCCGGATGCCCGCGCTGAGCCCGCCTGCTACAATATCCGCACCGACATACGCCGAAACCGACGGAAGGAGAACCACTTCCTCCACCGGCAAACACAGGTCTGCACCGCGGCGTCTGACGGTATGTAAAAAAGATGCACGGAAGGGATATTTTCCGATTCCGTCCACATCGGCTCCGAGAAACAGGTGCAGCATGGTGGTGTTCCCGCAAACAGAAAGGCGACGGAGGGGACCGGTATGGTAGCGTGCGATAAAATCCCGTAGCACCTCCCGTGTCTGCTGCAATATGCAGCTCTGCATCTCCTGCAGATGCCCCTCCCCTGCACTGACAATCCGGCTGATCACATCTGCCCCGTATACGCCCTGACGGTTCAGAAAGCCCTCCCGTGCCGGTTCTTCTCCACTCCTGAGATTCACCAGCGAGAACGCGAGCGTCGTCGTGCCGATATCCAGCGCCACACCGTATCCCGTCTCGCCGTCCGTTCCGCCGACCGCGCCTCCGGAAGCTGTCAGGCCGCCGCCTGTCGCTTCCTGTACCTCCACCGTCAGATTTTCGGTCACGGTGGTGCGGCAGGCAATCACGTATCCGTCCTTTTCTCCCTCTGCCTGACCGGCAAGAATACGGACACGGCATTTCCCGCACCGGCCGGTCCCGCCGCACGGCGCCGTGATATGATACCCGTTTCTCTGCAATACCGAAAGAAGGTTTTCCCCGCTTGCGCAGTGCAGTACGCGTTCACTCGTTCCTGCATATACCCGTATTTCCATGACTTTCCTCGTTTTCAGGCCGCACGGGCCTGCCTATATTGCGTTTTGTTGGATACAGGCACGGTCTCGACGGCCAGCACCATTCCCTCCGCTTTATGAAAAAAGACAGTCCGGGGACTGCCTTTTTCCGTTCTCTCAATCAAAATAGGAACGCGCCTTCTCCGCCGCGCTCGCTGCGTCCGGCGTATAGGCATCCGCACCGATCTCGTCCGCAAATGCCTGCGTCACAGGCGCACCGCCCACCATTACCTTGACGCGATCACGCAGACCGGCCGCTTTCAGCGCTTCGATAATGTCCCTGTGGTACATCATCGTCGTGGTCAGCAACGAGGATAGGCATACAATATCCGCATGATATTCCCGCACCGCGTCCACAACCTTCTCTGCCGAGCAGTCGGTGCCCAGATCAATGACCCGGATCCCCGTGCCTTCGATCATCATCTTCACAAGATTCTTACCGATGTCGTGCAGGTCGCCCTTGACTGTACAGATCACGGCCGTACCTACCGGCTCCACCCCTGTCTCCGCCAATGCCGGTTTCAGAACCGCCAGCGCCGCGTTCATCGCACGCGCTGCGATCAGCACCTCCGGGACAAAAATCTCGTTGTTCTTGAATTTTTCTCCGATGATCCCCATGCCCACAATCAGGCCCTTGGTCAGTATGTCCTTCGGCGCCGTCCCGGCCGCCAGTTCCTCGGATACCAGCGCTGCAAGATCCTTCGCTTTCCCGCGTTGCAGCAGAGTTGACATCTCTTCATAGTTTGCCATGGCTTTCTTCCCCTCTCCGTTTTTCTCCCTTTTCTTGTTTCATGGATTCTGTCGCTTCTATTATATCGGATTCCGATCCGAAATGAAATAGGCGGATTTGTCTCAAAAAAGTAAAATTTTGCTGTTTGACCGGCGACTTATCTCTCCCCGCTGCGCACGCCCTTCCGATAGTCACGCAACGTACAGCCAGCGTAGCGCCGGAACAGTCGGCCAAAATAATTCGCGTCCGTCATTCCGGTCTCTGACAGGATTTCCTCGGTTCCCGCATTCTCATGCAGCAGTTCCTTCGCCCGCTCTATCCGCTGAAAATTCACATAGTCCGTCACACTGCGGCCGCTCTCGCCTTTGATCAGATAGTACAGTGCCGTCCGCGACATCCCAAGCGCCTGCGCCAGAACGCTCACCGACAACGGGCCCTTCATGTTTTCACGGATATATGCATCCACCCCTGCCAGTTTCCTGCTTCGTCCCGCCGTCAGAGCCTCGCTGAAACACAGATACTCCGCACATACCGCCATCAGGTACGCAAGCGAGGCCACCTCGTCGCTGCGAAGTGCACGCAATGCGTCCACTTCTCTCCGCAGCTCCGGTACATCCCCCACCGCTTCGCGCGCCGACCGGTACACCGCCTCACGTTCCTGTTCGTCGATAAACTGACCGATCATCACATACCCCGCCACTGCCCCACGCAATACTACCGGATACACGCTCTCGTACATATTCATGTGACAGCGGTAGGTGTACTGGCGACCGCTGCGACATGCCTGTATAAACGCACATCGGTCCGAGTATACACATGCATCCAGGATTTCTTTCTTCTCACGCAGACGGCGGCAGAGCGCACAGGATTCCGCAGGATACCCCGCAATCTCACCGTATGTGGCATCGATCACGGCGATCCGTACGCCTGTCATACGGTGAAAGGCGTGCAATACCCGCTCCAGTTTTTCACGGTTGATTTCCATCATATTGCAAATACCTGTCAAAATATTTGAACAATCCTGCTGCTTTTGAACAATATTATATTACATTGTCACAAAAATTGCAATATAATATCTCAAAAAATATAAAAAAGGAGCACCGCTATGACCCCAAGAGAAGTTGTCATTGCCGCACTCAGTCATCGGGAGACTCCGGTCGTCCCGTTCCAGGTCGGCTATACCGCGCAGGAATATCAGAAAATGCTCGCCTATACCGGTAATCAGGATTTTGCCGCGATCGGATCCCGGTATCTGCACGGGTTTTCGTATGACGGCTACCCCACCGCCTGCCCGGATCGCGCTGAACATTTTGTGGACGACTACGGCGTCATCTGGAACCGCAGCGGCGCGGATAAGGATATCGGTGTCGTCGATACGCCAACGATACCCGAGCCGGATCTTTCGCTTTTCCGGGAGCCGTGTGTGGATGAGGACCGAATCCGCCGTGACTGTGAGCATGTCATCCGTACACGTGGGGATCGCTTTACCCATGCGGGCATCGGGTTCTCCCTCTTTGAACGGCTGTGGAGCTATGTCGGCATGGAAAACGCGCTGGTCTATATGCTCACCGACAAAGAGTTCGTGCACGGTCTGCTCGACCGCATCTGTGCCTATAATCTGAAAATCATCGATATTATGAACGAATATCCCTTTGACGGCATGTATTTCGGAGACGACTGGGGGAAGCAGCGCGGAATGATCATGGGAGCACCTCTGTGGCGAGAGTTCATCAAGCCGCGATTGCAGAAAATGTATGCGCACGCTTCCCGCAACGGAAAATTCATTATTCAGCATTCCTGCGGAGACATCCACGAGGTGTTGGAAGATCTGATCGAAATCGGACTCGACTGCTATCAGACCTTCCAGCCGGAAATCTACGATATGGCCGCCGTCAAGGAACAGGTCGGCGACCGGCTCTCTTTCTGGGGTGGAATCTCAACCCAGGCCGCCCTCCCAAACAAGTCCCCGGACGAAATCCGCAAAATTGTCCGCGATACCCTCCGCATTATGAAAAAGGGCGGTGGATTTATTGTCGGTCCCACGCATGCCATACCACAGGATGTTCCTCCGGAGAATGTGCTTGCCATGCTCGACGAATTCCTGCATCAGAACTGTGAGGTCTGATGCGCAACGCAACGGCTGCTGAAATCCTGTGCGTGTTCCGGAAGCCGCCGGGCTGCATCCCCATAAAGCCCCCTCCCCCGCATTGCCCATTTCCCGGGCCGATGCGGGGGAGGGGGCTTTGTATACCGTATGTCGCAGACTGCGGATGAAAAACGCAAGGAAAGAAAAAAGCCGGCAACATTGTGCCGGCTTTTTCTGTGGCCTGCCCGATAGGATTCGAACCTACGGTCTCGAGAGTCGGAGTCTCGTGCGTTATCCAGCTACGCTACGGGCAGATTTTTTCGTTCTCCGCGAAATCCATCTTATTATAGCACAGCTTTCCGCAAAAGTAAAGAGGATTCGCATATTATTTTTATAGAATACAATATGCACGGATTCCTCAGAAGATTTCGCAGCAGTTGACGGTAGGAACAGCAGGATTCCGTTCCGAGCCGTAGGGATATAGTGTGCGGGTAAAGACCGTAACTCCGTCGACCACCCTTGCTGCCGTGACGCTCTCCGGGGCGACCGACTTTTCGCACCACAGACGCAACAGATCCAACAGACTCCCCCCCTCTGTACCCGCCCATTCCCGGTTGGCGCCCTTTCCTCCGCACCCGTGATCCCGGCCCGGAAACAGAAAATATCTGAAAAATTCTGCCGTTTTTCCGTATCCGCCATTTTGTGCAAAGAGACGGTTGCAGTAGTCTTCTGCGTCAGGATAGGGGACGCACGGATCGGCGCTGCCGGAATAGACTATCATCCTGCCCCCGCAGGCACGAAAGGCAGAAAGATCGACGCTGTTGGCGTCCATATCGCGGGACAGCGTCTCCCGGAGAATGGCATAATCCTTCGAAAAATCAAAATCATAACCGTTATAGTCCGCTCCGAAGCACCATATAAACGGATAGTAATACGGGCTTTCCGCATTCTGACAGTCTTTGATTCCACAGCTGTATATCTCGGACCCGATCGGCATGCCGTTATAGATCCTTTTACCACTTGCCGGATCTTCCGGCCCGGAATATACCGCGCAAAGTGCCTGGCACTGTTCCTCGGAAAAGCCGCTTTCCCTCAGAAGATCCACAAATTCCGCTACCGTTTTATCGTCCCTTGCCGGATAGGATATAAAGCCATCTCCCTTTTCCCCGTCTCCTCTGTTCTGGAAATATTGCACCGCCAAATCGCCGATCCGGGAGATCTCCTCCTGGCCGAACAGCGCTCGGCCGTCTTTGCAGCGCAGATGGTTATGATTCCAGAGAAAATAGGTATGCAGGGCAATGCGGTTGTTGGCGGGAACGCCCGCGATAATGCCGTCAAAATCCGCAGGAAAACGCTGCGCCAGAGAAAAGGCCTGCTGACCTCCGGTGGAGCTGCCGATAAAATAGGAATACTCCGGTTTTCTGCCGTAGCATGCTTCGGTAAGTGCCTTTCCCAGAACAGCCATGCCATGTGTCGACCGCCAGCCGAAATCCCTCCATACCGCCGGGTTGCGGATGCCTCTTTCCCGGCCGCCGGAAGTGCCCATATCGGTCTGCGCCGCAACATACCCCATGCGGGAATAGTTCAGCAATTCCAAAGCGTGTATGCTGCCCGCCATGCCTCCGTTTCCCAGTGCCGTAAATTTTCCATTCCAGTTTTCAGGAAGACAGATCTGTGTATATACCAACGATCCTGGCTCATAGCTGCTTTTGCATTCTACCCGGTAAAAATAAAACGGAGCAGATTTGTGACCGTATTTGTCCGAGCATTCGTACTGTACCGACTGTATCTCTGTATAGGGAAGTTTCACGGCATACAGCCGGTGGGATACTGCCTTCGATTCCATAAACCCCTCCGTATGGTTCCATCCAAAAAACATGCGGCCGGGCGAGAGTCATACCGGTCGGTCTTCGCTCTCCCCGATATACGCAAAGCGAGGAACCGGTACGCCGTCCCGGTTCACCTGCTCCGCGAACATGGCAGCCGGGCGCACCCAGATTTCCCGCGTACCGTAGCAGGCACGGTATATGGCCATTGCTTCTCCCGTCTCCGAGTGACGGCCGATCGCCAGCAATTCGTATTCGCCCCCTTTGAAATGACGGTAACGACCGGGCTTCAATTCCTCCATAGGCATTTCTCCCTTACTTTATTTATATCCGCTATTTATATCCGCTGCGCTCTGTCCGAAGCGCCTTACATGTCGCCGATCTGCAAAAGAACTCCGTTCAGCCGCACCTCACCTTCCGCGCGGATGACGATACAAGGCACTCCATCGATCCTCCGGGTCTCAATCAGATCACCGCGGTCGGGCGATACACGGATGCTGACATCCGGTGTTGTCAGGATAAGCCGCTGCGGGTCCAGCAGATTGCCGGGGCACAGCTCCGTGCCGGCGCCAAAGGCCTCGTCATACCGGCGCACAAATTCCTCCCCGTGCGACGGATCCATACCCGACGCACACAACGCATCCCGCAAAACCGGTGCCGTGACATACAGCGGATCGGGATTCCGCTCGGCTTTGTGCGATTCCACCATCCCGGCAATCTGTTCACGGACTCCTTCTACCACCGCATAGCTGCAATCTTCCCCCGCCGACTCCGCAACAACGCTGTGAAAGGCTTCCTTCTGCGCCGTTACACTCGGAGGAGGCGCTACGCCGAATACCGCATCGGTAAATTCCGGATGATTGCTTTGCAGGCTGCGACAATAATACAGCGCGCCATACAGATTCGCACTCCGCCCCTCAAACGATGGATACAGAAATCCCACCTCGGGTTTTGCGACACACGGGTCTGTCGTAAAGCATCGCAGAAGATTCTCTGACAGCGCAAAGCCCAGTGTCGGAAGCTTGGCACTCCGTACCGGGCACACACTACACAGCAGGTAGGTGTAGGTGCTCACACTCTCTCCGGGGTGCCCGCTTGCCGTGTGCTCCGGCACATCGTATTCCTCGCGCGTCAGAAGGATCAGGTAGTTCCCCTCCCAATCGAAAGAAGTGCGGATGCGGTCATAAAGCGTCTGCAATGCCTCCCGATCGCCAAGCCCCGTGCGGCGCAGACGTTCCAGCAGCTTCTGCCCCTCTCCTTCACTGACCTGCCGCGTCGTGAAAGCAAGATCGAAAAGATTCCGTCCCAGCTTGCCGGTCAGCGTACGGCGCAGAACCGGCAGCAGCTGCTCCGTCAGCTGAGGATGCAGCTCACCCAGCGGCTGATCGAATATGCCGGCAATCTCTTTTTTCTCATTGATAAGGCAGCCGCTCACCCGGCAGATGCTGCTCCGCTCCGGACGGAAACGCCGCCGGATCTCGGCCAGTTCCTTGTTGTTCATGATGGTGCTTTTCCCTTTCCCCGCGCCTTTCCGCGGATCCTTCCTACGCCTTTTCTCCCATTCTTACCCATCCGATTCCGAAAGCTTCCGGGGCTCCGGATGACCGCAGACGCAAAACGGGCAGCAACGCTGCCCGTTTTGCCGTTCCTACGGAATCAGTCTCCAAGATATGCACGACGGATCGCGTCATCCGCCAACAGCTCTGCGCCGGTCCCGCTCCGCGTGATCCGGCCGATCTCAAGTACATAGGCACGGTCGGAGATCGACAGCGCCTTCTTTGCATTCTGCTCTACCAGCAGAATCGTTGTACCGTCCTCCCGGATTTTCCGTATCATGTCAAACACTTCACTGACATACAGCGGTGAAAGTCCCATACTCGGCTCATCCAGCAGTAGCAGTCGCGGATGTGCCATCAAGGCCCGGCTCATCGCCAGCATCTGCTGTTCCCCGCCCGAAAGTGTACCCGCAATCTGACGCGAACGTTCCCGCAGAATCGGAAAACGCTCATAGATTCTCGCGACCGTCTCCGCATATTCCTGTTTGCTGTGACGCGTATATGCGCCCAGCCGCAGGTTTTCCGCCACCGTCAGTTCCCCGAAGATACGGCGTCCCTCCGGTACCTGCGAGATCCCCAGCGGTACCAGCTGATGCGCCGGCATGTTGGTGATATCGGTGCCGTCAAACACTACCCGCCCGTTTTGCTTCGGTAACAGGTTGCACAGCGCATGCATCGTTGTCGTCTTGCCTGCACCGTTGGCGCCGATCAGTGAGACAATTTCTCCTTCGTTCACTTTCAGGGAAATGCCCTTGATCGCGCGGATGAGTCCGTAGCTGACCTCCAGATTTTCTATTGAAAGCAATGCCATAGCGATTCCTCTCTCTCTTTTCGGTCAGTCGCCCAGATAGGCCTTGATGACTTCCGGACTGTGCAGCACCTCCGCCGTCTTTCCCTGCATCAGCGTTGTGCCGAAGTTCAGAACCGTCAGCTCATCGCACAATCCGCTGACAAGGCTCATGTCGTGCTCAATCAGCAGAATCGTCATGTGAAAATGGTCCCGCACAAACCGGATCGTCTCGGTCAGCTCCGCCGTCTCCTGCGGATTCATCCCCGCTGCCGGCTCGTCCAGAAGCAGAAGTTTCGGTCCGGTCGCCAGTGCGCGCGCAATTTCCAGTTTCCGCTGTTTCCCGTACGGAAGGTTCGACGCCACCGTCCGGCGCTCCTCGTCCAGCCCGAAAACATCCAAAAGCTCCCGCGCCGCCGCACGCAGCTTCTTCTCACTCGTGTAAAAACGGGGGAGGCGCAGAATGCTCTCTGCCAGCGTGCAGGGGGAGGAATTCCCCATGCCCACCAGCACATTGTCGATTACCGAAAGGTTCGAAAACAGGCGGATGTTCTGAAAGGTGCGCGCAATGCCGCGGTGGCTGATCTCCACGGTGCTCCGTCCTGTCAGATCTTCGCCTTCCAGAAAAAAGCGACCCGCGGTCGGACGGTATACCCCCGTCAGAAGGTTGAAGACCGTTGTCTTCCCTGCGCCGTTCGGTCCGATCAGGCCGTACAGTGCCTGCGGCGCTACTTGCAGATTCACGTCCTGCACCGCCTTCAGGCCGCCAAAGCTGATCCCCAATGACTGCGTTTCAAGAACCCATTGACTCATTCTCGTCCTCCTTCCTCTCGCCGCCGTGGCTCCGCTCCGGAACGATATCCGTTGAGAGCAGGGCGTCCATCGGAATCTTGGTCGGGATCTTGTCCCATGCGGCAGTGGCCGGAGGCTCCCCCTCGCTTTCCGCGGCACGGCGACGGAAGAGCGCACGGCGCAGATCCGTGAATTTTCCGCGGACCCAATCCCGCGCCGGCAACATGAACGGGGCGTTGTTCCACAATATCATGAAGATCAGAATCAAGGCATAAATCAGGGATTTGTACATCACCGCGTTCCCGGACAGCTGGCTCACCAGTGTCACATCGATATAGGTCAGCAGCGATGCTGCGATGATCGACCCGGTGATGTTCCCCATGCCGCCGAGTACTACCATGACCAGGATGTCAATCGAATAGTTGTAGTCAAAGGCGTTGCTCGATATCGGTGAGACCTGCTGCCCGTATATCACACCCGCAATCCCTGCAAAAAACGCTGCAATCACAAAGCCTACAAGCTTATAATAGGTCACATTCACGCCCATCGCGCGCGCCGCAATCTCATTGTCCCGGATCGCCTGGATCGCGCGCCCGTGCTTGCTCCGCATCAGGTTCTGAATCACCGCCACCGTAACAAGCGCGGCAAGAAATGCTATGATATACAGTTCTTTTCCGTATTTGTTCGGATTGTCAAGACCCATTGCGCCGCCCAGAAACTCCTGGTTCCGACAGACGGTACGGATGATTTCTCCGAAGGCCAGGGTAACGATCGCCAGATAGTCGCCTTTCAGCCGCAACGTCGGCAGTCCGATCAGCAAACCGAACAGCGCCGCCGCCACGCCGCCTACCGCCAGCGCCAGCAATACCACAATCACCGGGCTGTCGATGACCGTATACAGATAATTGGAGGTCAGGCAGCCGACATATGCACCCACGCACATAAAGCCCGCATGGCCAAGGCTCAGTTCTCCGAGAAAGCCCACCACAAGGTTCAGCGAAACCGCCAGGATAATGCTGTACCCGATTCTTGTGAAGGTGAGCGCGCTGGAACGCTTCAGAACCCCGGATACATCCAGGACAATCAGCAGCAACAGTACCGCCGCGAGCAACAGATAGTTGCCATAATATTTCAGACGGAATTTCTTCTTTTCGGCTGTTACCGTCACGCTTACACCTTCTCTCTTCTCTTCTTTCCGAACAGACCTACGGGACGCACCAGCAGAATCACAATCAGAAGACCGAATTCAATGGCCGTCGTATAGGGAGACAGCGCCGGGCTGCTGCTGGAAAAGGTCTCAATCACGCCCAGCAATATGCCGCCCACCATGGCACCGGGGATCGATCCGATCCCCCCGATGACCGCCGCCGTAAACGCCTTGATCCCGGGCATCGCACCGAGCGTCGGCTCCACTACGCTGGTCTGCATCAGATAGAAAAGACTCGCAAATGCCGCCAGTGCCGATCCGATGGCAAAGGTCAGTGCTATGATAAAATTCACATTGATCCCCATCAGTTGCGCCGCACCGCGATCCTCCGACACCGCCAGCATGGCACATCCCACGCGCGTTTTCTTGATGAACAGTGTCAGCACCACCATGATCACCGTACACAGTGCCAGCGTCCACAGCGATGCCACGCTCACCGTCGTTCCGAACATCGGCACCGACTCCGGCGGCAGAACCGTCACCGGACGCTTCTGTGAATCAAAGAAGATCTGGGCCAGACTCTGCAACAGATAACTCACGCCGATCGCCGTAATCAGCACGGCCAGCGGAGACGCAGAGCGCAACGGGCGATAGGCCAGACGCTCGGACAGAAGTCCCAGCGCCGTACACACCACGATGGCTGCCAACAACGCCAGTATGACATGTCCCTGCGCCGACAATACCACAAATATCGCGTACGCACCCGCCATTATGATATCCCCGTGCGCAAAGTTCAGCATCTTCGCTATGCCGTACACCATGGTGTATCCCAGTGCAATCAGCGCATATATTCCGCCGTAGCAGAGGCCCAATATCAGCGTATCCATATGTTCTCCTTCAAGATTCCTATCTGCTCCTGAAAACAGGACAAGGTTGCGCGCCGTTCCGGCGCGCAACCGTATCTCTTTCTCTGTTCGCTATGCGCTCAATCAGTGGGCAACCGTCACGATGTTGGCCGCCTTGTTGCAGGAGCCGCCCTCGGTCCAGGTCATGTCCGCACCAGTCAGTCCCGTGTACTTGAACTCGCCGCCGGTCAGGATCGGCTTCAGCGCCTCGCAGAGCTCGCTCGCTGTGATCGTCACATCGTTGATCCCCGCCGCCTGCATCGCCTTGAAGATGATCATGACGGCATCGTATCCGTCTGCCGCAAACTGGTTCGGCGTCTCATTGTAACGATTCTGATATTCCGTTACAAAATTTTTGATCCGCGCATCCGTGCTGCTTGCGTCGAACGGGGTGATGTACCGCACGACCACCGATGCGTCTACCCCTTCCAGGTGATCCTTGACTCCGTCAAGGCCGTCGCATCCCAGAATCGGCACTTTGAAATCCGCCTGCGTTGCCTGACGCGCAATCAGGCCGGCCTCTCCGTAATAGATCGGGAGGAACAGAACATCGCAGTTGGCATTCTTCAGCGCATTCACCTGCGCCGTGAAGTTGGACTTGTTCGAATTGTCAAAAGACTGCACCACATAGTCGGTACCAGCCGTTTTCCCCAGCTCGGTCATGCGGGCAACAAATGCATTGTAAAGGCCCTCCGAATAGATATCGCTCGTGTCATAGATCACGCCGATCTTCGTGTATCCGCCGTTGGTCACAAGCTCATCCGCCGCAATCGTTCCCTGCTGCGGGTCGCCTAAGCAGACACGGAAGGAATGCGCGCCCGCACCGATCACATCGTCCGCAGACGCCGACGGCGTCAGGCAGAGCACATTGTCCTCGGCTGCCGCATCCGCAAAGGATTTCGCTGCGCCCGATGTCACAGAACCGATCGATACCTGCATGCCGCTCTCAATCAGCGTCAGATACGCGCTCGCCGCCTGCTCCGCATCGCATGCATCGTGCTTCATATCCAGCTTGAACTGCACGCCGTTCAGACCGCCGTCACGGTTGATCTCATCAATCGCAATCGTCGCGCCGCGCATGACCGCAAGACCATATGCACTGTTTTCGCCGCTCAGCGGACCGGTTCCTCCGATGACATATACACGTTCTCCGCCTCCGCACGCCGTAAAAGCGATCGCGCAGAATGATACCGCAAGAACAACGCAGAAAATTCTGACAAGGTTCTTCATCTTCAGGTTCTCCTTATTCTTTTTTTGTTTTATTTTTCAGTTTGCGCTCCATACGCAAACATAAAAAATCCGGTTTCCTCTGCCTGTGCATTTCCTTTGTTACATAAATATGAAACTATTATATAACACTGCCAGCCTTTTGTCAATCCTTTTTTTCGCTGCGTTCTTCCGCGGCTCATACCGGCAAAACGGGCGGCCGTATTCCCAACGGCCGCCCGCAGCCAGCACTGTGCGCCGGTTACGGCGCAAACTGGCTGTTATACAAAGTATGATAAAAGCCTCCTCTTTCCAATAGCTGCTCATGCGTGCCCTGCTCGATGACATTTCCGTCCCGCATCACAAGAATCAGATCCGCCTCCCGGATGGTGGAAAGACGATGCGCTACCACAAAGCTCGTCCGCCCCTCCATCAGACGATCAAACGCCTGCTGGACCTTCTGCTCGGTGCGCGTATCGATGGAAGAGGTCGCTTCATCCAATATCAGCATCGGAGGATGACAGAGCATGACACGCGCAATGCACAAAAGCTGCCGTTGCCCCTGTGACAGGCTTCCGCCTGCTTCTCCCACCTGCGTATCGTAGCCCTGTGGCATGCGTCCGATAAAGCCCGCTGCGTGCGATGCCGCCGCCGCTGCCTCAATTTCTTCCTGCGTTGCCCCCGGTCGCCCCATGGCAATGTTCTCGCGTATCGTGCCTGCACGCAGCCAGGTCTCCTGCAACACCATCCCGTACCCCGCTCGCAGCGAATGCCGCGTCAGGTCCCGGATGTCGCTCCCGTCTACACGGATGCTTCCCCCGTCCACATCGTAAAACCGCATCAGCAGGTTGATCAACGTCGTCTTTCCGCATCCCGTCGGTCCCACAATGGCGATCTTCTTTCCCGGTGCGACCGACAGATGCAGGCCGCGGATCAGCGGGCGCTCCGCCGTATAGGCAAAGGACACGTTGTCCAGCTCTACACGCCCTTTTGCTTCTCGAAGAACCCGTGCATCCGGCGCATCGGGGCGTTCTGCCTCTTCCTCAATCAGTTCAAACAGACGCGCGGCACAGGCCAGTGCGTTCTGCAATTCGGTAAACACGCCGGAAATTTCATTGAAAGGCTTGGTGTACTGGTTCGCATAGCTGAGAAAACTGGACAGACCACCCACCGTCATTCCGCCGTTTACCACCGTCAGTGCGCCCGCCAACGCGACCCCGGCATATACCACCGCATTGATAAAGCGGGTGGCCGGGTTCGTCAGTGAGGAAAAAAACGTAGCACGCAATGAAGCCCGCGAAAGACACGTATTTGTCTCTGCAAACCGGTTATTGACCTCCTCCTCACGGCCAAACGCCTGTACAACACGCACACCGTTGATCATTTCATCCACCAGCGAGGTCTGCTCCGCACGCGCCTCCGACTGTTCCCGGAACATGTGATAGGTCCGCGACGCGATAAACCGCGCCACAAACAGGGACAGCGGCGTCAGTACCACCACCACTACCGTCACGCCGGGATGTATCACCAACATGAAGATAAGAGTGCCCAGAATCGTCAGGATTCCCGTGTACAGCTGGGAAAATCCCATCAGCAGGCCGTCCGCTACCTGGTCTGCGTCTGTGATCACGCGGCTTACGATATCACCGTGCGGATGCCCATCCAGATACCGCATCGGAAGGACGCCGATCCGGCCAAAGGCACGGTTGCGAAGATCCCGCACCACATGGAAGGTGATCCGGTTGTTGATCACGTTCATCAGCCAGCCAGCCAGCGCCGAAAGCGCCACAACTCCTATCCCCACCATCAGCAGACGCACAATTCCCTCGAGCGCCACCTGCCCCGCCTCCGGCATCAGATCGATGGCACGCCCGATCAGGATCGGAAGATACAGCGACAGCGCCACATTGATCGTTCCGAACAGCAACGATATGCACAGAAGAAGACGATAGCGGCGAATATACATCCATACGCGGCCAAATGTACCGCGCGGTACTTTTTGGGGTTCAGCCATGAATACCGTCCTCCTTCCTGTACTGCGATTCGTATATCTCGCGGTATACCTCACAATCCCGCATCAGTTCCTCATGCGTGCCCGCTCCCGCCACATGGCCGTCGTCCAGCACCAGAATACAGTCCGCATGACGCAGCGTCGAGGCCCGCTGAGAAACCACAAAGACCGTCGGCGCATACGGCAGTTCCCGGATCGAGCGGCGCAGGGCCGCATCCGTTGCAAAATCCAGCGCCGAGGCGCTGTCGTCCAGAATCAGCACGGACGGACGCCGGCAAAGCGCACGCGCAATCGTCAGACGCTGACGCTGTCCCCCCGAAAAATTGCGTCCTCCCGCCTCGCACATTCCGTCCAGTCCCCCGGGCTTCTCCCGCACAAAAGACTCCGCCTGCGCCACGCGCAGGGCTTCCCACAGGTCTCCGTCGCTCGCCGACGGATTCCCGTACTGCAAATTGTCCCGGATGCTCCCGCGGAACAGCTCCGCCTTCTGTGGCACAAGTCCGATCCGCGCACGCAGATCCCGCAGCGGATATTCCCGCAGATCCCGGCCGTCCAGCAGAATTTCCCCTTCCGTGACATCGTAGGCGCGCCACAACAGGTTGATCAGTGTGGATTTTCCCGATCCCGTTCCTCCGATCACCCCTATCGTCTGCCCGTGCAGGACCTCCAGATTCACCCCCTGCAAGGCCGGGCCCGCCGCACCGCGATACCGGAAACTCACATTCCGGAAGCATACCGCCGGCGCTCCCGCCACCGGTTCCGGCACCGTTTCCCCTTCGACCTGCTCCGCATCTATTGCCAGCACAGCTGCAACACGGTTCCCGCAGGCAACGCTCTTTGTCATCAGAATGATCAGGCTTGCCAGCTTCACCAGCTCCACCAGAATCTGGGACATATAATTATAAAGCGCAATCACCATTCCCTGCGTCAGAATGCCGCTCTCCACACGCAATGCACCCTCATATATCAGCCACAGGATGGCCAGGTTGATCAGAATATACGTCAGAGGATTCATCAGCGCTGAGATCCGTCCCACCAGCTTCTGCACCGATGTCAGGCGCTCATTGCTCTCACGGAAAAGACGGCTCTCCTCCTCCTCCCGGCCAAAGGCGCGGATGACACGCGCACCACTCAGGTTCTCACGCGTCAGTCCCAGTACACGGTCCAGGCGACTCTGTACCTTCTGGTACAGCGGTATGCACAGCAGCATAATCCCGAATACCACCACCGACAGAACCGGTATCGCCAATACAAAAATCATAGCAGAACGTACGTCGATGATAAAGGCCATGATCATCGCACCAAACACGACAAACGGCGAACGCAGCAGAAGCCGCAGGGTCATGTTCACGCCCGACTGCACCTGATTCGTATCGCTTGTCAAGCGCGTAATCATCGTCGCCGTACCGAGGCGGTCAAGCTCTGCTACCGGAAGCCGGCTGATGTGCCGGAACAGCGCCGCACGTACCTTCTCGCCAAATCCCACGGCCGCCCGCGCCGCAAAATACTGCGCCGTTACCGAAAATCCCAGGCCCAGCAGTCCAAGTCCCACCAGCAAAAGACAGTTCCACACAATATACCCGGTGTCCGAGTGCGCGATCCCTTCGTCGATAATCCCCGCCACCACCAGCGGAACCAGCAGCTCCAGCAATGCCTCCGTGAGCTTGAACAGGGGGCTCAGAATGCATTCCCTGCCATATCCTTTCAGATAGCAAAACAGTTTCCTCACGTTTCCTCTCCCGATCCTTTCGCGTTTTTCCGGCGTTTTTCATCCTGCGCTTTCCAAGATTCCCGCACCGGCGTCTCTTCCGCAGAAAAAGGGCCTGCCGTATACCTTCAGCAGGCTCTTTCTCCCTCTCAGAGTTTCTGGCTCGTTGACCGAAGAATGACGTCATGATAGCCGCCTTCCACAATGCTCGTCGCCGACACCAGCGTAATCTTTGCCTCTCTTTGCAGGTCCGGGATCGTGATGACCCCCACATTGCACATGGTCGACTTCACTTTATACAGACTCTTCGCCACATTGTCGTGCAACGATCCCGCATACGTCACATACGAGTCCACGCCCTCCTCAAAAGAAAGCTTTGCCTTCCCGCCAAGGTCGTACCGCTGCCAGTTCCGCGCGCGGTTGGACCCCTCGCCCCAGTATTCCTTCACATACTGGCCGTTCACCATCAGCTTCTGTGTCGGGCTTTCGTCAAACCGTGCAAAATACCGGCCCAACATGATGAAATCCGCTCCCATCGCCAATGCCAGCGTCATATGGTGGTCGTGTACGATACCGCCGTCCGAACAAATCGGTATATAGATACCGGTCTTTTCATAATACGCATCCCGCGCTGCCGCTACCTCGATCAGCGCCGTCGCCTGCCCGCGGCCGATTCCTTTGGTCTCCCGCGTGATGCAGATCGAGCCACCACCGATGCCTACCTTCACAAAGTCCGCACCCGCTTCCGCCAGAAACAGGAAGCCGTCACGATCCACGACGTTCCCCGCACCGACCTTTACACTCTCACCATATCTTGCCCGGATATATTCAATCGTTCGCTTCTGCCAGCAGGTGTATCCTTCCGACGAGTCAATGCACAGCACGTCCGCTCCCGCTTCAATCAGAGCCGGAACACGCTTTTCATAGTCCAGCGTATTGATCCCCGCGCCTACCATGTACCGCTTCTGTCCGTCCAGAATCTCCATCGGGTTCTCTTTGTGCTGCGAATAGTCCTTACGGAACACAAAATACAGCAGACGCCCATCCTCATCCACAATCGGCAGAGAGTTCAGCTTGTGATCCCAGATAATGTCGTTTGCCTCTTTCAGGGTGGTATTTTTCCCCGCCGTGATCAACTTTGCAAGCGGCGTCATGAACTCCGACACGCGCATCCCCGTATCCATACGGCTCACACGGTAGTCCCGCCCCGTCACAATTCCCACAAGGCGTCCGTTCGGCGTTCCGTCATCCGTCACTGCCATCGTCGAATGGCCGTTCTTCTCCTTCAGCGCCAGCACGTCCGCCAGGGTATCCTCCGGACGCAGGTTGGAATCGCTTACCACAAATCCCGCCTTGTAGTTCTTCACGCGCGCTACCATCGCCGCCTCGTCCTCTACGCTCTGTGCTCCGTAGATAAACGACATCCCGCCTTCCTTCGCAAGCGCGATCGCCATCACATCGTTCGACACCGACTGCATGATCGCCGATACCATCGGTATGTTCAGATAGATCGCGGACTCCTCCCCACGCCGGTATCGCACAAGCGGCGTACGCAGACTCACATTCCCAGGTACACACTCCGGTGAGGTGTATCCTGGAATCAGTAAGTACTCATTGAACGTATGCGAGGGCTCTGTGTAATAATGTGCCATACCTGTCTCCTTTTCCGCCCTGCGACCTTCTCTGTCGCCTTCCTCTCGGGCTTTCGTCTTCTTTTTTCCACGTTCTGCTGTTTCGGGTTCCGGGGGGCCGCAGCCCTCTCTTCCCATGCACTCTATGTATAAAATGTATTATACCAGCCTTTTCCCGCCTTGTCAATCGATTTTCGCCGTTTTTCCCCCTTCTGTTTGCTTTTCCGGATGCCTCCTGCCACTCCCTCCGTGAAAAATATGTGAAGATCCTTGCTTTTTTACACCCGCCATGCTATAATGCCTGTTAGCATACTCCTTTTTCTTCCCCCCACAGCGGTTTTTACCGCAGGGGATATCTTCACTATCTTACGGGGGCTTTCCCATGAAAAGGAACAGGTTGATTCTTATCAATACCTGCTCTTCCCTGCTCTATCAGGCGGTCGCTGCCGTCTGCGGCCTGATCCTCCCTCGTTTCATTTTGCTCGAATACGGGTCCGCCGTCAACGGCACCATCGCTTCTATTCTGCGTTTCCTCAACTATATCACGCTCATGCAGTTCGGTATCGGAAGCGTTATCCGGGCCTCACTCTATGGCCCCCTTGCAAAAGGAGACAGGCAGATCGTCAGCCGCGTGATGCGCGCGTCCACTTCCTTTTTCCGACGCATCGCTTTGCTCTTTGCCGCCTATACGCTGGGATTAGCAGCGCTTTATCCCGTCTTTGTCCACACCGGATTCGATTACGGCTACCTATTCTCTCTTGTTCTTGTGCTCAGCATCGCAACCTTCTCCGACTATTTGTTCGGCATCTCCTATCAGTATCTCCTCAGCGCCGATAACCGCATCTGGATCGTCAATCTCACCCAATCCGCTACTCTCATACTCAATCTCTTCGTCTGCCTCACACTCATCTCCGGACACGCTTCCATCCATACCGTAAAACTCGCCTCCGTGCTGATCTATGCGATACGTCCCCTCGTCTACTTCCTCTATGCGCGCCTTCACTACCGCATCGATCCCCATGCACAACCGGATAAGCATGTCCTCCGCCGCCGCATGGACGGCTTTGCACACCAGCTTTCCTACTTCGTTCATTCCAATACCGATATTTTTCTCCTCACCTTTTTCGCACCTATGACCGAAGTCTCTGTCTATGCCGTCTTCCTCATGGTCGTCACGCTCATACGCGATGTGATTCAGGCGCTCTCCCAGGGCATCACTGCTACCATTGGCTCGCTCCTGGCAAATGGAAAAAAAGAGGAATTGAACCACCTCTTTGATCGCTATGAAACGCTCAACTTCTCCGTCGTTTTCATCCTCTTCACGATTACTGCGGTTCTTATCTCCCCTTTTGTGGCTATCTATACCAGCGGTGTCACCGATGTCAGCTATTCCCGGCCGGTTTTTGCCTTCCTGCTGATCGCCTCCGAGGCCTTCTTCTGCCTCCGTAATCCTTACAACGATGTCACACTCGCTGCCGGTCATCTCCGTCAAACACGCTCTTTTGCCATCCTGGAGGCCGGCCTCAATCTTTCCCTTTCTCTGATCCTCATCTTTCCCTTTGGTATTGAGGGCATTGCCGCCGCCACACTCGTAGCCACAGCGCTTCGCACCTTCTGCCTTGTTCTCTATCTGAAAAAACGCCTCCTCAAAAGAAAGCTCTGTCGCTTCTTTTCACGCTTTGCCGTCAATGCACTCGCCAGCGCCTTCACCTTTCTTCTCTTCTTCCGCATTCTGCAACAGCCAGAACTGCACACCTATGAGGCACTTTTCCTGTACGCGCTTGCTGTCGGTACAACCACCGTACTGCTCAATTTCCTATGCAATCTGATCTTTTCTCCCCGCGAATATACCAGGATTCTCACCTCGCTTTTCCGTGCCCTCCCAGGGCGGCGCCGCATGACAACACCTGCATCCGCCAACGCCACTCCTATGCCGGAAATACACCCGCAGGCCGATGTCGGATACGAATCCCCTGATACATCCCAGAAAGGAGAACAATCATGAAAATCTTTGTCTCCTGTTTGTTTATGCTGTCCCTTATGCTCTTCCTGCCCGCCTGTGCCGGAATCGGGTTCCCCGCTTCGTCTTCCACTACTACATCCACGACCGGCACCAATCCGCAACCCACCCTGTCCACACTGCATGCCGTTACCTTCTCGATCGGAAAGGCCGATGCCACCCTGATTTATCACGAAGATTTTGCCGTCCTCATCGATGCAGGAGAAGAGGAGGACGCTGCGG
>CALWTT010000024.1 GCA_944384545.1 uncultured Clostridia bacterium
CTCTTATCATTGCCTATCCGCTGCGATTTTCTTTCCAAGGATACCGGGAGAAATACGATGCATGGGTACAGCGCCGGAAGGAAGCCGCCTTCCAAAGGAAATACATGAAGGCAAAGAAGAATCTGGAGCAGGAAAAGAAGAATCTCGAAAAAATGGAAAAGGAAAAGGTCGGGATGTGACGGCCTTTTCCTTTTTTTATGATATCCTTTATAAAAACATGTTAACCAATCCTGACAGCAGCGCTCCTTTATCATCGGTTCCCTCCAAAGGGCGACAACCGTATCCACCCCCGCTCCACGGCAAAATCTTCTTCTGCCTTTTCTTTTTGCTGCCTCTTTGCATGTCTCTTTCTGAGCCGAACGGCGGCAGGCTGCCCTATGGATTTTCTTCGATGGTACCACGGTATGATCGGGCAAAGCCGTCGCGCAGGCGCATGCCCTCTGCTTCAAAACAGAGTTTTCCTTCGCTTCCCGGCTGCGTAAAGCACGATTCCTGCCGTGGCCGCGCATTCCGTCACCGGAAATGCACACCATACCCCGATCTCCCCCGCAAAGCGGGACAGGAGCAGCGCTGCCGGAATCACAAGAAAAAAGCCGCGCAGCAGCGACAGTATCTGCGCAGGGAGTACATGCTCCGTCGCGGTCATGTACATGGCGACGATCCCATTGAAGCCCACAAACGGGCAGGCGATAAAATACAGCTTCACGCCTCGGACCGCCATTTCCTGCAACGCGGCATTTCCCTCGCTGTTGAATATCCCGGCGACCTGCTCTGCACCCAGATACAACCCCGCATACAGCAGCACCGAAAGAAAAAGCGCCGTGAACAGTGCATACTTCCGCATACGCTGTGCCCTGGCAATGTCACCGGCCCCGATGCTGCTGCTCACAAGCGGCTGCATTCCCTGTGCAAGGCCCGTGTATATCGAAACCACCACAAGAGAGAGGTTGGCAATCACTCCATATGCTGCAACACCGGTGTTCCCACGCAAGGTCAGAAACAGCGCATTGAAGACCATCATGACGACCCCGGAGGACAGCTCCGCGATCAGCGAGGGCACGCCGCCGGAAAAAATTCCCGCCACCGTCTTCCCGTCAAACCCGCACCGGGAAATACGGATCGTATTCTTCTTTCCCAACATGTGCAGCATCAGGATCAGTATGCCGATCAGGGGAGACAGGCCGGTCGCCAGTACCGCGCCGAACATTCCCATGCCCAGCGGAAAAAGAAACAGATAATCGAGAAGAACATTGGACAGGCTGCTTACCAGCATCGCCGCCATGGAAAGCTGCGGTGATCCGTCGTTGCGCACAAAGCAAAGGAGAAGATTGTTGGCAAGGAAAGCCGGCGCAAACAGCAGAATCCACCGGATATATGTACAGGTCATGCCAAACACCTGCGCATCCGCCCCCAAAAGCCGCACAATCGGATCGGCAGCGTATACGCCGGTTATGAGAAACAAAAGGCCAAACGCTGCACAGATCCAGACCGCCTGGCTGAACACCCGGTTCGCGTCTTCCCTGTTCCCGCCTCCGCGCAGAATCGAGAACTTCATTCCGCCGCCTATACCGATCAGCAGTCCGGTTCCGTGTACGATGCTGTATACCGGGATAGCCAGATTCAGTGCTGCCAGTCCGTTTGTCCCCAATGCCTTCGACACAAAAAATGTATCGGCCAGAATATAGCAGGACAACCCGATCATGCCCAGAACATGCAACGCTGTATACTTCGCATATGCGCGCAGATCCTCTGAATTTTTCACGCCTTTCGGTCTCCTTTTCCTATGTTTATACGATATATGCTCCTGAACTTCATCCTGTCCGTCCATAACTTCCGCTATGCTGCCCCGTTCGCTTTCCGCTGCTTACCGTTCTGCGTCCCCTGTTCCGGCACGGGCTCTGCGGGCAAGCACTCCCCCGCGTGCCCGGAACGTAAAAAACGCTTATCCCCACTCCTTCTACGGCCTAACGGAGCGGGAACAAGCGTTTGCCCGGCGGCAAAGTATTTCCTGCAATGGTTTTTCTTTCATTCTATCATCAATTTGTGCATGTGTCAAGACTTTTTGTTCGGAAAAATCCGTTGTGTGCATCGGATTGCCGCTTTTCAGAACGCACGGGCCTTCCTACAGCAAAAAACAAAAACGGTCTTCTTGCTTTTCCTCTGCCGCTTCCAACAGGATCTCCCGCTCGGAAAACCGGATGTGTCGGCCGCGGATCAGCTGATAATCCTCATGCCCCTTCCCCGCCAGCAGGACCATATCCCCCGGCCGGGCGTACAACACCGCATACCGGATGGCCGCAGCACGGTCGGGAAGCGCGACATAGTCTCTGCCATGCTCGTCCAATACCGCACAGATCTCACGCATGGTATCGGCGGGCTGCTCGGTATCCGGATTGTCGGTCGTGACAATGCAGAAGTCCGCCGCACAGGCCGCCTCCGCCAACTCGGTCCTGCGGCTGTATGTGCGGCCCCCAACCGAGCCGAACAAACAGACAAGACGCTCCGGCGCATAAGCACGCAGCGCCGTCAGTGCCGCCGACAGACTGTATCCGTTATGCGCATAATCGATCACAAAATCCACATCCGGGATCGGTGTCCTGACCCACGTAAAACGCCCGGGAATCCGGACACGCTCCAGCGTATGTGTCAGAGAACGGAACGAGGCGTCCTTTTCCGGCTCCCACTGCGTAAGGTATTCCCGCGCCGCCGACAGCGCCAGCAACGCATCGGTCACATTGCACTCTCCCGGCAACGGCAGATATACCGGCAGACTCCCTTTCTCCTCCGCACTGTGCAGGATATATGCCGTCCCGAAGCCATCCCCCGAACGCACCGGACGAATATGTGTCGCACGCAGCATGGCTTCTCCGCCACTTGCCGACACCGTTCGTATCCGTGTTGCACTGCTTGCTGCCACCATATACGCTGCCGTTCCGTCGTCCAGATTCACGATCAGACTCCGACACCCGAATTCCGAAAACAGCCGTGCCTTGGTGCGCCGGTAATGCGAAAAATCCGGATGCTCTCCTTCCCCGATATGGTCGGCGGCCAGATTGGTGAATACACAAATCGGAAAGCACAGTCCTGCAATTCTCTCGCAGGCGATCGCCTGCGAGGAGACTTCCATCACTGCCACACGGATCGAAAAACGGCGCATATCCCGGAAAATCCGCCGCAATTCGGGTGCGGATGGCGTGGTATTCTCTGTCTTCTCCTCTACATTTGCATACAGAACACCGTTCGATCCGATATACCCCGCCGGGACGCCGTGTGCCTGCAACAGCTGATAGATCATCATGGCGGTTGTGGTTTTCCCTTTGGTTCCCGTAATGCCAATCAGCACAAGTCCGCGTTCGGGATACCCATAAAAAACCGACGCGATCTGCGCCAATGCCACCCGGCTGTCCGGTACATAGGCAACGGCTGCATCCTCCGGAAGTGCCGGCGGATATTCGCAGACAAACAGGCGACATCCACGTTCGTATGCCTCACGCGCATAGGCATGTCCGTCCTGCTGCGGTCCGTGCAGACAGACAAACACACATCCCTTTCCCGCCAGGCGTGAATCCGTACAGATGCGACAAATCTCTTCGTCCGGTTCAGACGGTGGCAGTTTCACGGCAGGAAGGCCGCAAAGAAGCGTATGCAGCCGCATCGCTTGACTCCTCCTTCACTTTTTTACCGCACAGACGGATACAGCATCGCGCCAGAATTTCCACCGGATCCAGATACAGGCATCGCTCCCCCGGCGGAGAAAACAGGCGGGAATCCCCTCCGCGACTCGACGGCGGATATAGCATGGAAAGCTCGGTGCACCCCAACAGAACCGCACGGCAACCGCCGTCGGTCAGGGCGCGGGCAGCGCGTTCCACCGCAAGGCACGGGGTTCCCGCCCCGGCCTTGATCTGCCGATAAATATCCTGCTCCACCTCCGCGCGGGATGCCGCATCCGGATAACGCAGCGGCAGACCGAGCCTTCGGGCTGTATGCGTGAATACGCCGGCGATGCAGCTTCCTTCGGTGCAAAGCACACCGAGAGGTGCAAGCCCGTGCCGCCATGCATACGCCAGCGCCAGGCCGGGCATATTCAGAATCGGACGCGGTACCGATGCGCGGATTTCCGGCAGAAAGGCATGCGCCGTGTGACAGAGCAGGACCAGAACATCCGCGCCGCCTGCCGCCAGACTGCGGGCATCCTCGGTCAGGCTGCGGGCCGGACTTGCTTCGCTTTTCCCGGTCAGATAGGCGGTCCGGTCCGGCGTCGAGGCACGGCCGGTATACAAAAGGTCCACATGTTCCCGGTCTGTGGCGGCCTCTGTCAGGGCAACCAGACGGTTGAGAAACCATACACCGGCCGCCGGCCCGCATCCGCCAATGACCCCCAATACCATCGTCTCTCGCCCCCTTCTTCCCAAGCGACCGGACCGGTTCCGGACGCACGGGTCATGCCTTCTCGCCGATTCCTTCGTTTTTTGTCCTGTTCTGATGCATTCCTTTTTCCGGATCGCCGTTCCCTGGCATTCACTTCGTATTCCGTATCCGCTGTTCTGTCTTTCTCCGGATCTGCTGCCTCCCTTTTTCTGCTTTCCTGCTTCTTCCGCGTGCTTACCGCACTCTCTCCCCGTCAATCTGCCTGACTGCGAGTAAGCAAAAAATCCCTGTATACAAAAACCACACCCGTGTGTTCTGTATGCACCTATATTCCGCGTTCCTCGGCGCAATATTTTCTGAATTTTTTCCGCTCTCGCCAATTGTGCATGGTCAAATACAGCATCCGGCGCGGGTTCCCGATCAGATCGCTGCGCGCATTCCACGGATTTCCTTCCCGACCACTGCGGTGCAGTTCTCTGGCGCGCTCTGCCAGGACGCGGTCTTCGGTATAACGATAAACGACCGGAAAAGGAACCGTGCGGAAAAGGAGCGGCGCCGTCATATCCACACGCGGCAGATGCCGTCCCAGGATATAGTCCTCACACAGCAGAATGGCAGGATTGATGCCGCCCGCCGTCAGAAAATGATTGCTTCTTCCCTGGCGCAGGTTCAACTCCAGCGGAAGCAGTTTTCCCCCCGGACCGTTCTCGCGCAGATCAAAATTGGCAAATCCGCGGTAGTGTACCGAATGCAGCATTTCCTCCAGCCGCTCCGCAATCGGCGGCACAGGCACCGACAACAGTGCCGCGTAATTCCCCCGGCCGCGCGGTGTGCGTTCTTCCAGCAATACACGCCCTGCCGCACGCGCTATACATCGGCCTTCCCGGTCAAAATACAGCGTCAGCACATACCCTGCGCTGTCCCCACCCGAAAGATACCGCTGCGCAAGGACTTCTCCTTCGTATCCGGATGCATAGATCCGGTTCACGATATCTGCGGCTTCCTGCGCGCTGTGTACCAGGTATACCTTTTGCATATCCGCAAACGGATGGTGCCAGTATACAATGCTGGAAGAGGGCTTGACGATATACGGAAATCCCAGACGCCGGCCGCTCTCCATCGCGCGCGCAGGGGAAATGGAGCCTTCGTACACCTCGGTTTCCGGTACCTCTATGCCCCATTCTCCACACAGACGGTAAAAGGCGGTTTTTTCAAACAGAGCGAGCGCATCCCGCGACGGCTGAGGCAGAATATACTCAGGCTCCAACGCCTCTTTCTCCTGTATCAGAATCGCCGCATATTCGTCGGTACAGGGCAGGAGCAGTTTCGTTCGTCCCGGCTCGGTCCCCGCATAATGCAGCAATACCGCTCGGCATACCGCCGGATCAGAGAGCCCTTCCACGCGTGTGAAATGGCAATAGCGCGACGCCCGGATCGGGCCAAGCTCTTCCCGCCCGAACACGCGACTCACCAATCCGTACGCTTCGTAAAAGGCGCGGGCCATGCTGTAACAGTTCAGATCCGCTCCCAGCAATACCGGTGTTACCGTATCCTGCATGTCCGCTCTCCTTTCCGCATGTTTTACCTGCTTCTCCTATATCCTATCACATGCCCGGGGAAAATATGCATTCCGCAGGTTTTTTCTCCCACAATCATAGCAGATGCCCCGCCTGTTCCAAGCCCGCAAAATCCCGCTGCCGCAGGACTTCGTACACCGCCACCGCCACCGTATTGGAGAGATTCAGGCTGCGCAGCCCCTTCCGCATCGGCAAACGCACCGACTCCGCCGCGTGCGCGCGCAGAAGATCCTCCGGCAAGCCGCGCGTCTCGGGCCCGAATACCAGATATACCTCCTCCGGATAGGTCACTGAAGTATAGCTCTGCCCTGCCTTCGTGGAAAAATAATACAGCGCACTCCCCCCGTGCGCCGCAAAAAACGACGCCGCATCTTCATACAGCGTAACGTCCAGCTTGTCCCAGTAATCCAGACCCGCGCGTTTCAGCTTCCGGTCGTCGATCTCAAATCCGAGAGGACGGATCAGGTGTAGCGATGCGCCCGTCGCCGCGCAGGTCCGCGCTATGTTTCCCGTGTTCTGCGGAATCTCCGGTGTGTACAGTACAATATGAATTTTCTGCATGCCTTTTCCCCTGCTTTCCCTTTTCCCCCGTCTGCGGCGCCGGCATCCGATCCCGCATCTCCGGGGCACATATCCGACTCCTGTCTATTCTATACCTCCCGGCCGATCCGGTCAAGTCGTTCCGCATAAGAAATCCTTCCTGCACGCAAAATTTTAACATTTTTTTATAGTATTTGTCTCCTATATATTGTATAATGTTTTTGATTGCAACTTCCCGCCTTCTGCGGATCTCATTATATACAAGGAGAGGCCACGACGGCCGCCGTTTGCCATGAAACTGTTTGATAAACTGTTCGGAACATACAGCCAGCGCCAGATCCGCCGCATTGAACCCATTGCCGCGCAGATTGAGGCGCTGGCAGAACGCTTTTCCGCCATGCCCGACAGAGAGCTGCGCGGAATGACCAATGTCTTCCGCGATCGCCTTGCCGCTGGTGAAACACTGGATGATCTGCTCCCGGAGGCGTTTGCCGCTGTGCGGGAGGCTGACTTCCGCGTTCTCGGCAAACGCCCCTTCCATGTTCAGCTTCTCGGCGGGATCCTGCTGCATCAGGGCCGCATCGCCGAGATGAAAACCGGAGAAGGAAAAACACTCGTCGCCACCCTGCCTGCCTATCTCAATGCTCTCTCCGGCAACGGTGTCCACATCGTAACCGTCAACGACTATCTGGCACGTCGTGACAGCGAGGAGATGGGGCGTGTCTACGCCTTCCTTGGCCTACGGACCGGGCTCGTGGTGCCCGGCCTTTCTCCCGACGAGAAGCGCGAGGCCTACGCCGCCGACATTACCTATGGCACCAATAACGAATTCGGCTTCGATTATCTGCGCGACAACATGGTGATTTACAAGTCGCAGCAGGTACAGCGCGGTCATGCCTTCGCCATTGTGGACGAGGTGGACTCCATCCTGATCGATGAGGCCAGAACCCCTCTCATTATCTCCGGAAACAGCACAAAATCTACCGATGTCTATGAAAAGGCCGATCAGCTCGCACGCCGCCTGCGCCCCAAGGTCCTTGTCGAAACCGACAGCAAGAAGCCCAATGACATTTATGAGGAAGATTACGTGGTCGACGAAAAAGCCCACGCCGCCTTCCTCACACAGAACGGGATACGGAAGGCAGAGGAATTCTTCGGGATTGACAACCTCTCGGATATCGAAAATGCCACGCTGGCGCATCATATCAATCTCGCGATCCGTGCCCATGGCCTCATGAAACGGGATGTCGACTATGTCGTCAAGGATGACCAGGTGATTATTGTAGACACCTTCACAGGGCGCCTCATGCCCGGACGGCGCTATTCCGACGGCCTCCACCAGGCCATTGAAGCCAAAGAACACGTAAAGGTCGAAAAGGAAACACGCACACTGGCCAGCATTACTTTCCAGAACTATTTCCGCATGTATAAAAAACTCTCGGGTATGACCGGTACCGCGCTCACCGAGGAGCAGGAATTCCGCGAAATCTATTCTCTGGACGTCGTGGAGGTTCCTACCAACCTTCCCATGATCCGCGTCGATCATTATGACGCCGTCTTCCTGCGCAGAGATGTCAAGCTGGAAGCCATTGTCCGCCAGATCCGCGCCTGCCATGAGAAGGGACAGCCCATTCTGATCGGCACCGTGTCCATCGAACGCTCCGAGGAACTTTCCCGCATGCTGAAAAAAGAAGGGATCCCTCATACCGTCCTCAATGCAAAATACCATGAAAAGGAAGCCGAAATCGTCGCCCAGGCCGGCAAACTTGGCGCCGTCACCATCGCAACCAATATGGCAGGACGCGGCACCGATATCATGCTCGGCGGCAACCCCGAATATATGGCGAAACACCGTATGAGTCAGGAGGGATTCTCCGACGAGCAGATCCGCAATGCCATCAGCTCCGCAGAAACCGACGATCCCGAAATCCTCGATGCGCGCCGCCGCTTCTCCGAGCTCTATGCCGCCTGCCGTGAAGAGGTCCAGCCCGACGCCGACCGCGTTCGTGCCGCCGGCGGTCTCTATATTCTCGGCACCGAACGTCATGAGAGCCGGCGCATTGACAATCAGCTCCGGGGACGCTCCGGACGACAGGGTGACCCCGGTGAATCCAAGTTCTTCCTCTCCTTTGAGGACGATCTGCTGCGCCTGTTTGCCAACTCTCCCGCTATCCGCCTCATCAACAACGAGAAAAACAAGGATTTGCAGTTGGAATTCAAGGCCATCTCCCAGACCATCGAGTCCGCACAGCGCCGCATCGAAAATATGAATTTCACACGCCGGAAAAATGTGCTCACCTACGACGACGTCATGAATCAGCAGCGCAATATGATCTATCAGGAGCGCAGCCAGGTTCTCGACGATGCCGATCTGCGCAATACGCTCACCGACATGATCCGCGATTCGGTCGGTGCCACCTTTGATCTCCATGTTTCCGAGCATGAACGTAATTTCAGCGAACTGCGCGCCCATTATCTTGGCCTTCTCACTACGCCGGATTCCTATTCCTATACCGACGAGGAGGCCGCCGCCCTCTCGGCGCCACAGCTCCATGATTTGCGCGAGCAGCTCATCCAGCACGCTCTCGATATCTACCGCGGAAAAGATGAGATCTTCGGGGCCGATAATATGCGCGAGGTGGAGCGTGCCGTTTTGCTCCGCACCGTAGATGAAAAATGGATGGATCATATCGATGCCATGGATGACCTCAAGGACTCCATCGGTCTCTCCGCCTACAGCCAGCGCAATCCTGTGACCGAATACCGGATTATCGGCTCCCAGATGTTTGAGCAGATGATCGCCGATATCCGCGATACCACGGCACGGCGCCTTCTCTCGGTCATGCCGCGCGAAAAGATCGAACGTGTGCAGACCGCGCAGCCGATTACGGCGCCGCGCGATCATGCCACCGTCCGCAATGTCGTTCGCCGCGGTGCAAACAATCTCCCCATCGGACGCAACTCCCCCTGCCCCTGCGGCAGCGGAAAACGTTATAAACGCTGTTGCGGGGCCCCCGATCGCCAAAACGGAAAGGATTGACCCAGTATGGGCTTCGGCTACCTCGTTATCGGTTATATTTTTGCCATGAATTTCGTCTATGAGGGATTTACCATGTTGCCCGGCGTTCTCCTCATGCTCAACGGCATGCTCACTCTCGGCAACTTCAATTCCCCTCTCCGCGAGGCCCGCCTCTGGCTTTTCCTCGCGCTCCCGGTCTCGGTCATTCGTTTCATCGCCGAGCTCTGCCGCATGTTTTCGCTCTGCCCTGCGGATATCTATACGTCACTCGGTGATCTGTCCGCGCTGGTCCTCGCCATCCTACTCCTTCTCTTCTCCCTACGCCTTTTTTCCGGGATCGCCGCCCTCGCCGTCGAGACCGGGCTTCCTGATATCCGCTTCCGCGCCAAACGCAATGCTTTCCTCACCGCTCTTGCTTACTTGTTTTCCATCTTTCTCTCGCTCCCCATTCAGCAGGACTGGTATATTCGCCTGTGCGCCGTCGCCTTCGCTCCCGTTCTCCTCTTCCGACTGATCATTTTCGCCTTCAATGCCCTGCTCCTCTATTCCTGCTATATGTATATCTGCCTGCCTGAGGACCTCGACATGCCGCGCCGCGATACCGGGATTGCTTTCCTCGACAGGCTCCGGCGCAAAGCCGACGAAAAAGAGGATATGCGTATTGCAGAAAAAAAGAAGAAACTGGAAAAAATCTATCGGGAACGATCCGAAAAATACCATCGCCGTCATGACAAAAATGATCCACCACAGGAGAAAAATCATTATGACTGAACGAAAAAAGGGCATTCGCTTCGGCTTCCTTATCGCGGCCGCCTTCTTCCTTTTCAATCCGAATATCAATATCCTCGATGTCCTGCCTGACTGTTTTGCCTACCTTCTCCTCTATTATGGGCTGTCCGGAACTGAATTCCTCGTTCCGCATTTCGAGGACGCGCGGCGCTGGTTCCTGCGCCTTTTCTGGCTCACCCTCTCACGCATTCCCGCTTTCTTTCTCATGAGCAGTATGACCCACGGTGACAGCAGCCTCGGCGTGACCACAACACTTTTTGCCCTCGTCTACGGGATCTGTGAGCTGCTCTGCCTCTTCCCTGCCATCCGCACCTTCTATGCAGGCATGGAATATCTTGCTGAGCGGCATGGCGCTTTTGCTTTCGCAGGACCCAGAATGAAGCAGGCGAGACATTATACCTATCTGGCCCTCGTGGCAAAGCCCATCCTTGCTTTCCTTCCTGAGCTCTGCTATCTCACGCTCCAGGATCCCCTCTTTGTCTCCGGCGCTATCGATTACGTATACTTCCGCCCCCACCTGATCGTCCTTGCCTGCCTGATCGGACTCGTTCTCGGCATTCTTTTCCTCGTCGCCTTCCTTCGCTATTGCCGTCAGGCGGCCGGCGATCCCTCCTCCGCTGAAATTCTCCGCCGCCTGCAATCCCAGACCGAAGCTCCTGCCCGCGGCGCAGATGTACAGAGACGCATACGCCTTGCCACTCTCTTTCTCACCCTCGGCGCACTTTCCTGTCTGGATCTCATTTTTGACCGCATCAACTATCTTCCCGATGCCATCGGCGCTCTTCTTTTCCTCTGCGCCGCGCTCCTGCTCTATCCGGTCACCGGGAAACCCGCGCTTTGGGCTGCCGCCGGCGCCGCACTCTGGTTCCTCTGCTCCGTACCCGCCTATTGGTTCCGGCAGTCTTTCTTTTCCCGCTATACCTATGAATCACTCGGCTTCTCTCCTACCGCCGATTCGCTGTACGAAAACAGCATCCTCTTTGCAGCCCTGGAATTCTTCGCCGCCACGCTTGCCTGCGCTGCCATGGCCGTCCTGCTCTTCCGGATCATCAACACCTGCACCGGTCATCCCGGAGACGAAATCCACGCCCACGGGCGCTTGCCTTTACACCGTATGCTGCACCGTAAAACCGTCGTCTTTGCCGTGCTCGGCTCCCTCTGTTCTTTCCTCGCTTTCCTTGACCTCTGGCTCGGTCAATTTACGGTACGCCTCGCCCACGGTCTGCCCACAGAAGACGGGATCGCCAATGACCCCGATGGGGTTGTCCTGCCCTTCTTCAGCAGCATGTGGCTCATCTGCTGGATCGCCTGCGCAATCTTCTTCCTCTATACACGCCACCTCTCCTCCGTCCTCAACGAAGAGGTCGCCTGTAAATACAAGTGGGATTGATACCGCCCTTACCTGTACACTTCCGCCGGCCCTGTGCACAAAACTTTTTTCTGCTTAGGCCTTGACAATGCGTTCCGATTATGCTATAATCTTGCGTGTTAAGGCCAGAGTATGCTGGTGTGGCTCAATGGCAGAGCAGCTGATTTGTAATCAGCAGGTTGATGGTTCGACTCCGTTCACCAGCTCCAAGAGCCCTTCCGGGGCTCTGCGTATTGGGGGGAATTCCCGAGTGGCCAAAGGGGGCAGACTGTAAATCTGTTGTCACTGACTTCGATGGTCCGAATCCATCTTCCCCCACCATAAACAGACGGGACGGCTATGCCGTCTCCGTTTGTTCACGGGGCATTAGCGCAGTTGGGAGCGCGCAACACTGGCAGTGTTGAGGTCACGGGTTCGAATCCCGTATGCTCCACCAAACTTTGAAGAGTGACTGCGTTAAGTCGTAGCAATAAAGAAAGCACGGAACAACTCCGTGCTTTCTTTATCATTGCTCCTATTTGATTGCTACACTCTTGTCGCTTGTCTGCGGATAATGCCATGATGAGCTGCAAGTTTGGTGGTATTTATGCATGGAAGACACTTTTTTGTAAAATGCAACCTGTAGTTGACAAAATTCCTGCTGTTGGTTGATGGAAAAATTGAAGTAGGCGTGTTATAA
>CALWTT010000025.1 GCA_944384545.1 uncultured Clostridia bacterium
TTCGATCTGTATCACGGAGGTGCTGATTCTTGTTTTTGCCCTGCTGTTTTACCGGATGACGGGACAGGAGGGAATATGAGAATCTATCTGATTCACCGCGGGGATATCCTGTTGTTCTGCGAAGGGCGGCGGATGGATATCTTCGTGGACAGGGGAAGAGAGTATATTGAGACCGATGGACAGCAGGGAGAAGAGAGAACCGTGCACATGATCCGGCTTCCGGAATTTTCGTTTTCCGGGTATGGCTTTTATGCAGCGGTGTTCTGGTGGATGGGCTTTTTCGGCTTGCTGACGCGCTACCGTTCCCCTGCCTGCTGTCTGCGTGGTGTGCTGCATTACAGGGAAGACCGGAATGCCACGATGCAATTGCGTTTTGCCCCGATGCCGCATCGGGGAAAAGACCCGGTGGCAGCAGCGGAACTCCTGAATGCCGCTCCCTCTGCCTTTCTGGAAAATGCATGGTACATCCTGGACGCGCGTGCTCTGCGGCGATGGAGGCGATATCGTTTCTTTTCCTTCCTGGCACGTGCGGCGCTGATTGTGGCGGTGATTTTTGTGTTGCTCTGAGCAGTTCCCGGATGTCACCGGCCGTGGCAGGCGCCTGCGCGGACATGTGCGCGAACGGGGGCATACAGGGGAAACAAAAGAGCAAAGCGTGGGGAAAAGAGGAAAGGAAAAGGCCGCAAACATCCGGGAAACGCGGATCAAACAACAAAAAACCTACCAAGGGAGGAAGAGAAGATGGAATGGATGCAGGTTCCCCGTATTCTGATGGCAGGTCAGCCGGACGGTCTGGATGTGGCGCTGCTTGCGGTGGGGATATTGCTGGCTTTTGCCGTAGTTGCGGCAGCGATTGCACAGATTGTGGTCATGGTCGGGTATTGGAAAGGAAACCGCACGCAGAATTCACTGGGCCTGACCGGCGGGGACTGTGCGCGCCAGCTTCTCGACCGGAACGGAATGCCGGAGGTGCAGGTGAAGAAGTGTACGCTGCTGCGCACGCTTCTGTTCGGGAATCATTACAGCGTATGGCGAAAGACGGTCTATCTCCGGATCCTGACCATTGAGAAGACGAGCGTCACCTCGCTTGCCATGGCGGCACAGAAGGCCGCGCTGGCCGAACAGCATCACAAGGGAGACCGCGCCATGATTTTCAGGAGCCGCATGCAGGGCCTTGGCGTATTCGCGCCGATTTTGTTCCTGCCGCTGGTGATTCTGGGATTGCTTTTGGATGTGCTTGTGCTGGAATCGCTGGTGCTGTTTCCGATCACACTGGTGCTGGGCCTGCTGTTTATCCTGCTGGGCTTTGTTGCAACGCTGCTGAATATACCGGTGGAGAAGAAAGCGATGGCACGTGCGGAGGAATGGCTGTCCGAGAGCCTGACCCCGCAGGAAGTTGCCATGGTACATACCATATACCGCAGTTATATGGTGGAGTATGTCCTGCAATTTGTGATTGCGTTGCTTCGTATGATCCAGTTGATTTTGAAAGTGATGCGCGCTGCGAAAAAAAAGTAAAGAGGGCATGTACGCCGGGACGTCCGCGCATGCATCGGATGGCCAGGCAGGGAGCGAGAGCAGTTTTGATGCAATACACGGCGCGGGAATCGGGAAAGCTGCCCGTGTGTTTTGAACGGTACCTTTGCGCCGCTGAAACCGCCCTCTTCCGACCCGTATTCCGGAGCGGCGGGTTCTGACGCAGGCAGCGCATGTGGTTGCGGTATAACAGGGCGAGAGGAAACGATACGGAGCGGGATGCAGAACGCATACGAAGCATATCCGCAACGGGCGCGCAGGGAAAGAACGGCGGTGACAAATTTTCCTGCGCACAGGATAGGATCCGTGACGGGCGTGCAGGAGAAGCATCGCAGAAAACTCTTCTGAGCGCAGCGGGCCGGAGGACGGAGGAGAAGAGTCGTGAAGCGCAGGATCATCATTACGCTGGTGGAGAAAAAAGGGAATGGGTACTGTCATCATGGGCATCGGATCGGGGACAGGTTTGACTATGAGACCGACCGGGGCAGGCTCTGTCCGATGGCCATGCGTGTTGCGTTCCCGTATATGGACATGCTGCGTTATGGCGGGAGCCCGCCGCGGGCACAGAACGGGAAGATCCGGTTCTGCTGTCCGGACAGCGATGTGATCCAGGTGGAAACGATCAGACAAGCGGCAATTATCCCCTGCTGACATACATGGGTACCGAAGCAAAAGCCGAGCAGCAGTAGACGTAACCGGTGTCTGCGCGCCCGCTTGCGTGGCATGCGGACGGCCACGCGGACAGCCCGGCACCGAAAATACAGAAAAGCCCGGCAGGCAGGGATGCCTGCCGGGCTTTTTCTGTTGACCGCGCCGGCGTATCTGTTTGCGACCTTCCTTTGCCTGTGTGCCCGGAACGCACCGCAGAAAAAGAGCGTCCGCCTCACGACCATGCTCCGTTTCCGCGCATAGCAGATGGGATCCGTCGGGTATTGCCGTCTTCTGTGTCCGGCGCGCGGAAGAGGAGCAAGCCTCCGCAGTTCACGGCCGCGTAAAAAATCTGTGCCCGGCGGCGCGGGCAGGGGAGCGGAAGCCGGGTGAGCGGCTGACCGTACCATCATAGTACCCTTTCCGGTGTGCGTGGAGGGGAGCAAGCCTCCGCAGTTCACGGCCGCGT
>CALWTT010000026.1 GCA_944384545.1 uncultured Clostridia bacterium
GGCGGCGGTGGGCGCGGCGCGCGGCTACCGTACGATCATCGTGATGCCGGACAGCATGTCGGTGGAGCGCCGTCAGCTGATGCGCGCCTTCGGCGCGGAGCTGGTGCTGACCGACGGCGCCGCAGGCATGGCGGGCGCGATTGCGCGGGCGGAGGAGCTGGCAGGGCAGATCCCCGGTTCCTATATGCCCGGCCAGTTTGATAACCCGGCCAATGCGGCGGCGCATCGTGAGAGCACCGGGCCGGAGATCTGGGAGGACACCGACGGAGATGTGGATCTTTTCGTTGCGGGTGTAGGGACAGGCGGCACCGTGACCGGTGTGGGTGAGTATCTGAAAAGCCGGAAGCCTTCGGTGCGGGTTCTGGGCGTGGAGCCTGCGGGCTCTCCGGTCCTGTCGGGCGGGAAGGCCGGCCCGCACGGATTGCAGGGACTTGGTGCGGGCTTTGTCCCTGCGGTACTGCACCGTGAGGTGATCGATGAGGTGATGCCGGTCACCGAGGAGGAGGCATATGCGGCGGGGCGCCTGCTCGGCCGACGCGAGGGGATCGTGACCGGCATATCGGCCGGCGCGGCATTGCACGCGGCGCTGCGGGCGGGGGTACGTCCGGAAAACCGGGGCAGGACGATCGTGGTACTGCTGCCGGATACCGGTGACCGGTATCTGTCCACTCCGCTCTTTGCGGAGGAGACGCCCGCGTGCAAAGAGCGGACGGGGCAACCGGAATAAGCACGAAAGCAGAGCTCCGCTGCATGTTCCACCGGCGCCGCGGGGTGGGCTTTGCCCGCGGCCGGATATTCCGACAATACAGAACGGAGGGTTTGCCATGACCGGAAGAGAACGGTTCATCCGCGCATTGCGGCGGGAGAAGATCGAGGGGCATGTGCCCACCTTTGAGCTGGTTTTCTATCTGACGATGGAAAAGATCGGAAAGGTGCATCCCGAGCACCGCAACTATGCCCAGTGGCACCAGATGAGCACAAAAGAAAAAGAAGCGCATTTGCAGGACATGGCCTTCTGCTATACGGAGATCGCAAGGCTGTATCATCACAGCGCCATCTTTGTCCATCCGAACCCCGGGGATTTTGCGAGTGTGGTGCGGCTGCTGGAGATCCTCCGCGAGCAGACGGGCGAGGAATATTACCTGACCATGCACGGCGACCCGACGATGGGGATTCCGACCGGAGAGGATATGCTGGAGCGTTCGGTCCGTTTGTACGAGGAGCCGGAGGGCATTGTGCGGGAGCAGGAGCAGGAGCGGGAGCGCATGGCGGATTTTGCGGCGCGGCTGCGGGCACGGGGAAATCTGATCGACGGGTTCACGCTCTGTTCGGACTACTGCTTCAACGTCAATCCGTTTTACCCGCCCGCGATGTTTGAGGCGCTGGTGGCGCCGACGCTGGAAAAAATGATCCGCCAGTATCATGAGATGGGGTATTATGTCATCAAGCATACCGACGGGAACCTCCTGCCGATCCTGGAAGCGATCCTGCAATGCGGCCCGGACGGACTGCATTCGCTGGATCCGCAGGGCGGGGTGGATCTGCGGGTTCTGAAAGAACGGTATCAGAACCGGGTGACGCTGATCGGCAATGTGAACTGCGGCCTGCTGCAGACCGGCACGCAGGAGGAGGCGGATGCGGACGTCCGGCGCGCGCTGCGGGACGGAATGCCGGGGTACGGCTATATATTCTCAACCTCGAACTGTGTATATACCGGCCTGCCGCTGGAACGCTACGAGCGGATGAACCGCATCTGGTGGGAGGAAGGTATCTACCGATAAGAGGATCCGTGCGTCGCGAAAGCCGGGATTGCAGATGCCCTGGCGCAAAAGCCCCCGCCGTTCTGGGACGGCGGGGGCTTGTTTTTTCCGGGGAAGCGCAGGTGTCATGGCCGGAAGGGACACGGATCTCAGCCGTCGATGCGACGGCGGATCTGTTCTCCGAGCCGATCGGCGATGGTTGCTACGCCGTACAGATTGGGATGTACTTCATCGGCCGAGAGCAGTGCGGCGGAGCCGAGAAGATCGAGGCCGTTGATATAGGTCAGATTGGGCAGGCAGGCATCGGCAACCGACTCGGCGATGATGGCACGCCAGCGGGCAGCACGTGTTCCGCCGCGGAAGTCCTCGTTGCAGTAGAACGGCGAGAGGACAAGGACCGGCTTTTCGGGATTGCGGCCCGCCACCTGCCGGAGCAGATGACCGACCCGCTCCCGGATCCGGGATTCCTCCCAGTCGAGCACATTGATCCCAAGTTCGAGGACGGCGGCGTCATAGGCGCCTCTTTCGCCCTCGGCGGCGAGATATTCGGCCATAGCGGGTTCCATGCGGCAGTGACCGGCAAATCCGAGATTGCGGACGTCGGTATGCAGGCGATGACCGATGACCGAGGCAAAGGAGTGGGACTGATCGATGGCGTTGGAGCCGTGTGTGATGGAGGAGCCGTAAAAGAGCAGGGTCCTTGCCGGACATTCCTCCCGGCGCGGCGGGCGTACCTTTCCGAGAATATCGAGCAGACGGTAATGCCCGCGGTCAAAGATAATCCGGATGACGGCGGGGTCAAAGGGGTCGTCGGCCTGCGCGGCGGCGCGGCGGAGGAAGTCGGGGTTGGGGGAGCGGCGGATAACAAAGTCGTGCACCCCGGTCCCGACATATTTATCGACCTCATGGTCCTCCCATCCGCCCTGGATTCCGCCGCGGAAGACATGGAACATGGCGGTGCCGTCTCCATAGCTTTCGGGCAGGGCGGCCATGCGCAGCACCGCCTCCTCCCCCTCCAGCACAAAGCGGATTTCCACCCCCGTGGCGGCGCGGTTCATACCGACCCCACCGGGCTGCATTTCTTCTTCGACCCATGCGGGCACGCGGCGCCACGTCACTCCGCCGTCCTCCAGCGGAAGGAGCTCGCTGACATTGTACAGTTCGGCATTCTTGTAAATCATAAGGAATCCTTTCTTCCCATAGAGATTATAGGATATGAATTTTGCAGGGATCTCTTTGCCCGGGGCCCGTGTGTTCCGATCACCGGGCGCAGGCCGCTTCCACAAACTCGACGATGGGCCCGACATCCGGGAGCGAGTGCGGATGGTGGTCACAGCCCGGCTTGAGAATTTCGGTCAGGGGCGCACCGGCGCGGCGGTAGGCGGCGGCAAGGCGCGCGCCGTTTTCCGCATAGGGCACAGTGCGGTCGGCGTCGCCGGCGATCAGCAGCAGGGGCAGATGCAGCGCAGCAAGCGCATCCAGGTGCCCGACCGGATTGTGTGGCCATGCCTCGATCTCCTCCACCGTCCGTGCCTCCAGGATGCGGGTCTTGCAGTCCTCCCACTCGTCGGGGGATCCGCATCCGCATCCCAGCCCGGCGGGCCAGCTGCGCAGGTCCAGGACCGGCGCGTCCAGATACAGGCAGGCGACCGCGTCCGGATGGGCCAGTGCATAATTGACCGCATAGAGTCCGCCGCGCGAGAAGCCGAACAGCGCCGCCCGCCGGGAAAGACCGTATTCCGCACACAGACGCCGATGAAAGCAGTGATAGGCCGCAATGGCCTGCGGTCTTCCATACTCGTCGGGCCGGTCGCAGTAGGCAAGGTGAAAGCCCCGCGCGAGCAGTGCGCGGTCGGCATCGTCGAAGGCGTGAAAAAAGGCGGTGCGGAAGACAAAGGGCAAGCCCGGTGCAGGCTGGTCGGGGCAGATCAGCTCGGCAGGGTGACCGTCCATGTCCATGGCAATGGAATGACCCATGGAATCCCTCTTTCTTCCCCTGCAGGATACAAGGCAGGGGACCTTTCTGATTGTAGCAGATATGCGCGCAAAATACAAGAGCTTTGCAGGACACAGGATACAAAGCAGAAGAGAAAGGGAACGGAAAAGAAGAAACGCAGAAGGAAGGACCCGGAAACCGGAAAAAGAAAGCGGCGCGCCTCTTGACAAGTGCGGGGTGATTTGTTACAATACTTTCGTCAGAGAAACGGAAAAAATTATGAAATATGCAGGAGACAGGTGTGGAATCACGGAAAAACGGAGAAATATGGAAGGACAGCAGCGGAGCGGTACTGCACGCGCATGGCGGACATATGCTACAGGCAGCGGACGGCTATTGGTACTGGTACGGGGAGGATCGTACGGAAGGGAATTACGTATCGGTCTACCGTTCGCGCGATCTGCGCAACTGGGAATTCCGCCGTCACTGTCTGCATATCGGTTCGCCGGTGGAGGCAGGACGTGTACGGGCACGGATGGAGCTGAGTTTTCCGGCGGAGGAGGGGCATACCGATCCGCCGAACGCCATTCCGCGCACGGTGCGCCGGGAGGGAAAGCTGTATACCAAGATCAATGTGGAGCGTCCGAAGGTCCTGTACTGCGCGCGTACGGGAAAGTACGTGATGTGGGCGCATTATGAGAACGGGAGCGATTACCGCGTGGCCGGCTGCCTTGTGGCGAGCTGCGATACGCCGGACGGGGAGTTTGTGTATCACGGCGCCTTCAACCCGTTCGGGGAGATGTCGCGGGACTGCACGCTCTTCCGGGACGAGGACGGGACGGCCTATTTTATCAGCGCCTCGCGGGACAATGCGGACCTGCACATCTACCGTCTGACGCCGGACTACATGAACGTGGCGCGGCTGGTGGGCACGCCGTTTCAGGGCGAATACCGGGAGGCGCCGGCGGTCTACAAGTCGAACGGACGCTATTACATGCTCTCCTCCTACTGTACGGGCTGGGCGCCGAACCAGGGCAAATGGGCGATGGCCGACCGGATGGACGGAGACTGGACGCTGCTCGAGAATTTCGGGGATGAAACGACCTATCGATCTCAGCCGGCCTTTGTTCTGCAATACGGGGGCGAGGACTACTATGTCGGAGACCGATGGGAAGGGGACGGCATGCGGTATTTTGCCTCCACATATATATTCTTGCGCATCCGGTATGACGGAGAGCGCCCCTACATTGTGTACGGGGAGGAAGCGGAGCTGCCGGCCCTTGGGTGAGGCGCGTACTCCGGGAGAACGGGGGAGCGGATCCGGAATCCGGACCGGGAGGAAAGGCCTGCCGGAAACGAGGC
>CALWTT010000027.1 GCA_944384545.1 uncultured Clostridia bacterium
ATAAAATAAAAATGTCAATATACGTTTTTATTTACATTAAAATTCATTGTAAAAAATCGCTTCAAAAGTGCCCCTAAAAGTGGCCCTAAAATTTTTAAAAAATTTCAAAATTTTAAAAAAATTAAGCCTCAAAAACGCCATTTTTAAGCGTTTTTGGGGCTTTTTTGCCTGTTTTTATGCAATTTTAGCCTTTCGGGATAATCGCTCTCCCCCTGCCTATGTCGCTTCCTGCACAGAAGATTCGTCATCCGGGGATGCAGTGCTTTGCAGCTCCAAGGTCAGACGACTCGCCTCGCCCGGCCAGAACGAAAAGCGACATATCGCACCGGAACGGGGGGCTAGGCGGAAGGTAGTCTTCCTGCCGCGCCCGCCCAGTATAACCGTAAATCCGCCTGCGGCCCAAAGACGCATCGGCGCATCGGTGCGGTTGACTACCGTCAGCAGCGCCTCGCCTTCCCGCTCCCGGGAAAACACCAATGCTTCACGGCTCAGATGCAAAAGCCGGAATCCACCCTCCCGGTATACCGCTTCGCGGCGCCGCAATGCACTCACGCGCAGATAATAGGCAAGTAACCATTCCCCCTCCTGCGTTTCCGGGACACCGCCGGTTTCCTCGCCGGCGCTGATCACCGGATTCCCGGGCAGTGTCGCCGCAATCAGATATGCCAGTGCAGCATATGCCGCCCAGTGCGTCTTCCCCTCCTGATCCGCACGGAGCGATTCCGAAAAAAGTGTGCCCTCCCCATCGGACAGCGAATGACAACTGGTATGTAGTGCACGCAGGGGCAAATGACGGAGTGTTTCTCCGAGAAAATGCCGCAACCTCGCCGGATCCCCCGTCGGAAGATAGGAAAGAAGCGCCGGACGCAGCATCGGCAGAAGAAGTCCGTCCAGTTCCTCGCCGGAAAGAAACCGCCGACGGACACCAAATGCAATCGACAGAATCGGATCTCCGCATACGGCACCCAGAAGTGCTGGCCGACATGCCTCCTCCTGCATCCGCGCCCGTACCGCTGACAAAAACGCATCTCCTACACCGTCCGCAGCCCCAACTACAAAGCCGGAAACACCTGCCTTCAACCAGGAGGATACCACACCGTCCCGACCACAAAAATGATCACAACAGGGGCGACGGTGTTCTTCCTCGCCTGGTCCGATCGGGGCTGTCCCACAGGCTTCCGGTGCCGGAACCTCATCCGCAGGCAAACGCCGCTCCTGTATGCTGCGCGACGGTGCCGAAAACAGACCGATTCCGTTCCGCACACCGGAGGCCAACCAGAAATCCGGCAAAATCCGGATGTCCGACTCCATTGCCGCGTTTCGAACCGCTTCATTCAACACACGGTCCGCGCGCCAGATCTCCTCTCGTCCCTCCCCTGCGCGTCCCGCCGTCAGAAAAATCACACCGGCTCCCAGACGCAAGGCTCGTCCGATCCACGTGTCTTGCGCTGTCCTATCTCCATCGGAAATTTCTGCAGAAATGCCCGTGCCTCGTACTGGCGGACAGGCATACAAGATGTTCCCGGCCAGAAATGCCGGCGCTGCATAGGCATACTCCGGAAGAAACAGGCGGATTTCACCGCAGGATGCTACATCGGTTCCGAATACAATCTCTCCCCCCTCTGCTTCTCCTCCCAGCAGTTCTCCATAGGCGGTTTTCAGCCGGATCCTTGCGAAAAAAAGAGGCCCGTGTGGCGTCAATACCCCGCTGTCCAGCAGCAGTGCATACTCTTCCTCCCCACCCTCTGTAAGGCGGAAAGTAAACGGGAGTGCCGCAAAACAACCACCATCGTCGGAGCGCAGTTCCAATGTAGCCGAAAAAGTTCCCAGTTGGCGCGGCAACGTCAGATGAAACCCCACCAGCGCCCCTGCTTCAAAGGCGCTTCGCGTCGATGCTATATGCCCGTTTTCGCTGCGGATCAATCGGCCTCGTAAGTCCTTCAGCCGCTTTCTGTCTATTTCTGTAGTTGTTATTCCCATATCAGATCACCTTCCCGGATTCAATAAAAAGCGGCAGAGTCTCATGCCCCATCAGCTGCCGACCATCGCGAACCACCGTATGTTTTTCCGCACATACCGCGCTCAGCCGGCTATTCTGACCTATATAGCATCCTCCGAACAGTATGGAGTCCCGGATCTCGCTCCCCCTCCCTACCGTAACGCCGCGGAACAAAAGCGAGTTCTCCACCCGCCCTTCAATACGGCATCCCTCCGCAATCAGCGATCCGCGGACCTCGGCATTTCTGCCGTATGCGGTCGGCCAGGTCGGAGTGCTGCCTGTACAAACCGGCCGTTCCGGATCGGACAGCAGGGCGCGCCGGTACCCCGCATCCCGCAAAAGACGCATGGAACATCGGTAGTATTCCCCGAAATCCGTTACCGCCGCATACCTGCCACGGTATCGGTACAGTGAAAAACGGCAGCGGCAACGGTTGCGCAGCAGGATGTCTGTCATAAGGTCCGTACAGCCGCGTGCGCGCGCTTCCCGGACAAGACGCAGAAGATCCGCACGCCGGACCATCATCATTCCAAGATACGCTGCCTCGGTTTCCGCAGGGTGCAGATGCTCTTCTCCCACGTCCCGTCCCTGCTCTGCGCGTTCGGCGTCCGCATTGCCGTTTTTTGCTTCTGCCTCCGAAGCCGCCGTGCGCAATGTGCCCCGGTCTTCCTTCCACTTCGTTTCTCCGGCCTCTGTCCTGCTTTTCCCTCTGCTGCATCGGATCCCCGTCACGGTCCCGGACTCATCCGCCCGGATAAACAGTCTGCCGTCCGCTTCTGTTCCCCCGGGCGCACCCACCAGCGTGATCTCCGCACCGCTCCGGATATGCGCTTCCAGTATATCCGAAAGATCCGGGTTATACACCAGGTGACTGTCCGCCAGCACCATGTATTCCGCCGACATACCCTCTATGGTCGGATACATGCTCTCCAATGCACTCAGCCGCGTTTCATATGTACCGCCGCAACTGTATCGGTAAGGGGAGACAATCTTGATTCCTCCGCTGTGCCGCGCAAGATCCCATGCCTTCCCGCTTCCGATATGCTCCAATAATGAGTCAAAATTGCGGCCCGATACCACCGATATATGCGTCACCCCGGCGCGCATCATGGCCGACAGCGGGAAATCCGCCAGCCGGTAGCGGCAGCCAAACGGAATTGCGGCCACCGTCCGCCGTACCGTCAGACGTGAAAGACCCGCTTCTTCCGTATTGGAAAACAGTATACCACCCAGTTTCATCCGCTTCTTCCCACCTTTTCCCACCACCGTCCGGCGTGCTCTCTCCCCTGTCAGATTCTGCTTTCCTTTCCGTCCGATAATACCAATGTCACCGCGGACTCCCGCCGCGCAAGGATCAGTGCCGTTCGTGCCGGCACATACAGCGGTACGTAATACCGCCCGTCCGCTTCCTCTGCAGCAAATTCCTTGCCGTACCGTTCCGACCAGTCCCCGGAAAAGAAAACCACTTCATACCGACCCGGCCCTTCCAGCGGCAACCGATACTCCGGCAGATCGCTCCCACTGAAGCTGATCACCACGATCAGCTCTTCGCCCGATGCGCTCCGCCGACGGTAGGAGATCAGGTTTTCGTCCGCTCGGTCGGCGTCCACCCACACAAATCCCGCCGGGTCAAAATCCAGCTCCCACAGTGCTGGATGAGACAGATAAAAGTAATTGAGCGAGGCTACATACTCACGCAGTGCCATGTGCGCCGGATCCTGCAACAGCGACCAGTCCAGCGACGACCGATAGTCCCATTCTCCGGGCTGCCCGAACTCACAACCCATGAATTGCATTTTCTTTCCGGGAAAGGTCGCAAGAAACACCATCACCGCACGCAGCATCTCACGCTTCTCCTCCATGCTCCCGCTGATTTTCCCCAGCAGAGAGCCTTTGCCGTATACCACCTCATCGTGCGACACCGGCAATAGAAAGTGCTCGCTGTATGCATACATCATCGGAAAGGTCAGCGCCGCATGGTGGTAGCGACGGAAAATCGGGTCTTTGCCGAGATACAAAAAGAAATCATTGGCAAAGCCCATGTTCCATTTCAGATCAAAGCCCAATCCCCCCTCCTCTACCAGAGCCGTCACGCCGGGATAGGCCGTAGACTCCTCCGCAATCATCAATACGTCCGGAAATTCCCCATGTACCGCGCTGTTCAGTTTCCGGAGAAAGGCTACCGCTTCCAGGCTCTGGTTACCGCCATAGGTGTTCGGCGTCCACTCTCCCGACGCGCGGTCATAGTCCCGATACAGCATCGACGCCACCGCATCCACACGCAGTCCGTCCAGATGATACTCCCGCAACCAGTACAGGGCATTGGAGATGAGAAAGCTCTGCACTTCCTCACGGCCAAGGTCAAAATAGCGCGTCCCCCAGGAGCGGGATTCCATACGGTCCCAGCCCTGATATTCGTACAGTGGCCGCCCGTCAAATTCATACAGTCCCCACTCATCCTTCGGAAAATGCGCCGGCACCCAATCCATCAGAACGCCGATCCCGGCGGTATGCAGACGGTCGACCAGGCGACGAAAGTCCTCCGGCGTTCCGAAACGCGAGGTCGGCGCATAATAGGCGCAGATCTGATACCCCCAGGATCCGTCATACGGATATTCGGAAAGCGGCATGAATTCCACATGCGTGAAGCCCATGTATTTGATATACGGAATCAGTTCGTCCGCCAGTTCCGCATAGCTGAGATAGCTGCCGTCTGCATGCCGCGCAAAGGATGCCGCGTGCAATTCGTATATATTCACGGGGATGGGAAGATCTTCCTTCCCGCGCCCACGCACGACGGTACGACGGCGGTATTCGAGATACTCCGCGTCCTGCCATTCATAGGCGTCTTCTGCCGGAATCCGCGAGGCGCCACGATCCCCGCCCTCCGATGCAAAGGCGTAGGGGTCCCCCTTCAGATGAATCCCGTTCTCCCCACAGATCCGGAATTTGTAGCAGCTGCCGGACAAGGAATGGGCGCTGCGGTATTCGCACTCCCAGACGCCACGCTCGCTGACCCGCTCCAGCGGAACCCCTTCCGACCAGTCGGTAAAATCGCTCACCAGACGAACCTCGGACGCATTCGGGGCCCAGGTCCGGAACACATAGACATACGGCGTCCCGCCGCTCTCCTCCCGCCGAAGATGGCAGCCTAGATAGTCGTAGGCGTGAAAATTCGTGCCCTGATGAAAAAAATATTCAGGCAAACTGGTATCCGTCCTGTTCATTCTGCTTCCTGCCTTTTTGTCGGTTTTCTTTATCATAGCAGGTGAGACATGTAGAAACCGCTCACATTCTGGAGGCGGGGAAAAAGATTCCGGTGGGAAGAGATGGCAGGGGGAACGACGGAGGAGAGGGAGCACGCCTTTTTGAAAAAAGGCGTGGCCAAAAACTTCCCGCTCCGCTGCGGCGGGGTGGGAAGCGGTAGGGGTTTTCCGTGAAAAAATGCGGCAGGGATGCTTGAAGACGCAAAAAGGCCGTCTCCCGTACGATACGGGAGGCGGCCGAAGAGAGTACGGATTGCGTATGGAGGGCGATGCGTCACGGACAGGCTTTTACTCGGATCCGCCTGCGATAATCCCGCCGAACGCGACGCGGTCCCCATGGTAAAAGACCGCAGACTGACCCGGTGCGGCGAATTTTGCCGGAGTCAGCAGTGTCACCTCTGCCTGCGTCGGTGTAAAACACACGCGGGCCGGCAACAGCGGTGCACGGTACCGCAGGCGTACCGAATACTCCGCCACGCCCTCCGTGCAGGGAGCCTGTCCGGAAAAAACCAGATCCCTGACCGTCAGTGTGCGGCAGATGCATGCCGCTTCCGGCGAAAGTTCAATGCGGTTGGTGCCGGCGTCCATCCGGCGCACAAACATTCTCTCTCCGCAGGCAATGCCCAGTCCCTTCCGCTGCCCTACCGTATAATACGGAAGCCCGCGATGCATCCCCAGCACGCGCCCCTGTCCGTCCACAAATTCTCCTGCGGGGCTCTCCCCGCAACGTGCTGCCACATACGCCGCATGCCGGCCCGGCGGAACAAAACAGATTTCCATGCTTTCGGCACGCTCTGCCGCCGCATAGCCGCGTGCACGCGCCTCCGCACGTACCGCTTCCTTTCCGTAACCGCCCAGGGGAAACAGCAGACGGGACAGCACCTCCTGCGGCAGACGATACAGGACGTAGCTCTGGTCCTTCCGGCTGTCCTCCGAAAGACATACCGCATACCGGCCGCCCTCCTCCCGGATCTGCGCATAGTGACCCGTTGCCATCCGGTCAAAGCCGCCCGCCAGCATTTGCTCATACAATACTCCGAATTTGACCGCAGGATTGCATAATACGCACGGATTCGGCGTCATTCCCTCCTGATAGGCACGACAGAAGGGTTCAATCACGCACACCTCAAACCGCGCACGGCAATCGACTTCCTGCAACCGGATCCCAAGCGCATCCGCGCTCTCCCGCGCCGCGGCAAGGTCCGTCTCCTCATGCATCCGCAATACCGCCGCTTCCACCTCGTGCCCTGCATCCAGAAGAAGCCGCGCCGCGTAGGTGCTGTCCAGGCCTCCGCTCATTCCCAACAGTATCCGCATCTTCGCTCCTTGTTCTTATTCCACAGTCGGCGCAGAACGGCAGGTCCCGTCTTTTGGGGCTCCGCTTTCCAGCCGCCGGCAGATTCCTTTATTATGATTATAGGCCATGCTCCGCTGAATTACAAGTTACAGAAGCAAAAAGAATCCCCCCCAAATGTTTTTGGGAATTGACAAACGCGCCCCGACACAGTATAATGATGTCGGTAATCACGATAACATTTCCGGGAGGTTTCTTTGCACTATGTATTATCTTGGTGTTGATCTGGGCGGAACCAATATCGCCGCGGGCCTTGTCGGTCAGGATCTCAGAATCCTGCGCAAAGGCAGCGTCCCCACAAAAGCCGAGGATCCCCATGCCATCGTTGCCGATATGGCAACGCTCTGCCGCCGCCTTGCAGACGAGGAAGGGATTCCCCTGCAGGAGATCGCTTATGTCGGCATCGCCTCCCCGGGCATTGCCGACCGCGAGGCCGGTGAGATGATCTATGCCAACAACATCCCCTTCCGCCATTTCCCGCTGGCAGGCCTGCTTGCCGATGCGCTCGGCGTCCGGCGGGTCTTTCTGGAAAACGACGCCAACGCAGCCGCTCTCGGCGAGGCCAAGGCCGGCGCCGCGCGCGGTGCGAAGAATTCGGTCATGATCACGCTCGGCACCGGCGTAGGCGGCGGCATTATCATCGGCGGAAAGGTCTATATGGGCAGCAACTGCGCTGCCGGTGAGCTCGGACATATTGTCATTGAAAAGGATGGCGTTCCCTGCACCTGCGGACGGCGCGGCTGCTGGGAAGCGTACAGCTCTGCCACCGCGCTCATCCGCATGACAAAGGAAAAAATGCAGGCAGACGCCGACAGCCTCCTGCACCAACTTGCCAAAAAAGAAGGAAAGGTCAGCGGTCGCACTGCCTTTGAGGCCGCACGCGCCGGCGATGCCGCCGCGCAGGAGGTCGTCGACACCTATATCTCCTACCTGGCATGCGGTATCGGAAATCTGGTCAATATCTTCCAGCCCGAAACCGTTGTCATCGGCGGCGGTATTTCCAACGAGCGCGAGAATCTGCTCCGCCCACTCCGCCCGGCTGTTGTTGCCGAATCCTACGGCGGCGGCGTTGTCCGCTCCCCCGAGCTCCGCATTGCCGAGCTCGGCAACGATGCCGGTATCGTCGGCGCCGCCTGCCTCGGCCTCTGATGCCTCATAGCCGGATCGGCGGACCGGATCCCTCCATCCGCAGAAACGGTTACTTCCGATGGCATTTTTCAAAAAAGGACACCCGGCGGACATGCTCCGCGCCGGGTGTTCTTTCTCTATTGTTCCGGATCAGTACATCGCATTTCCTACCGTACGCGGATAGGGCAGTACGTCGCGGATATTGCTCACCCCTGTCAGATACATGAGGATCCGCTCAAATCCCAGACCGAAGCCCGCGTGCCGCGTGCCGCCGTACCGGCGCAGATTCAGATACCACCAGTAATCCTCCTCGCGCAGGCCGCACTCTGCCATCCGGGCCTGCAGCACCGCAAGGCGCTCCTCCCTTTGCGAGCCACCGATGATCTCCCCGACGCCCGGGACAAGAAGATCCATTGCCGCTACCGTACGTCCGTCGTCGTTCAGGCGCATATAAAACGCCTTGATTTCCTTCGGATAGTCGGTCACGAATACCGGGCATCCGAAAATCTTCTCGGTCAGATACCGCTCGTGCTCGGTCTGCAGATCGCATCCCCAATAGACCGGATACTGGAATTTTTCGCCGCTCTTTTCCAACAGCCCAACCGCTTCGGTATAGGTTACCTTCCGGTATTCGCTGTTGCTCAGTTCGGTCAGACGCGTCTGCAGGGTATTGTCCACATACCCGTTGAAAAACGCAATCTCCTGCGCGCATACCGTCAGAACATGGTGCAGAATATACCGGATCATGTCCCAGGCCAGGGCCATGTCGTCCTCCAGATCCGCAAACGCAATCTCCGGCTCGATCATCCAGAACTCCGCCGCATGCCGCGCCGTGTTCGAGTTCTCCGCACGGAAGGTCGGCCCGAAGGTATATATGTTTCCGAACGCCATCGCAAAGGTCTCGCCCTCTAACTGCCCCGATACCGTCAGATTCGTAGGACGGCCGAAAAAGTCCTTCCCGTAATCCACCTCCCCGCTCTCGGTACGCGGCGGATCCGAGGGGTCCAGAGTCGTCACACGGAACATTTCCCCAGCCCCCTCACAGTCTGACGCCGTCAGGATCGGCGTGTGCACATACACAAAGCCCCGCTCATGAAAAAAACTGTGAATGGCGTACGCCACCTCCGAACGCACGCGGAAAACCGCCGAAAACAGATTGGTCCGCGGACGCAGATACGCAATCTCCCGCAGGTATTCCAGCGTGTGACGCTTCTTCTGCAACGGGTAGTCCGGCGTGGAGGCCCCCTCCACGGCAACAGACGTTGCTTTCAGTTCAAACGGTTGCTTCGCCTCCGGCGTCAGCTCCAGTTCCCCGCGCACCACCACCGCAGCTCCCACATTCAGATGGCTGATCTCCTCATAATTTCCTATTTTCTCCCGCTCGAATACCACCTGCAGACCGCGGAAGCAGCTTCCGTCGTTCAGGTCGATAAATCCGAAGGCGCGGCTGTCCCGCAGACTGCGGATCCATCCGCATACGGTGATCTCCCGGCCGGTCTTCCCTTTCGCATCTTCATATAGGGCGCGGATCGGTGTTCTTTCCATTTCGTCTCCTCTTTCCTCTTCTTCCCTTTTCCGGCTTTCCTGTGCGCTGACGGGAATTTTGCTTTCTATTTGCTTATTATATCACCCTCTTTGCGGTTTTTCAATCATTTTTTCGTCGCTTTTCGCTTTTCTCTCTCACTTCAATCGGCATGCCCTGCACTTCTGCCTTGCTTTTTTGCCGGTGGTATGGTATACTTTCCCCATAGCACTCCCACAATAGATCTATCTGCCTGTAAGGAGATGAAAACATGTCTTTGCATCCTTCCGACAAGCGGCTTGACGAATATGCCGCCCTGCTCATCCGCATCGGACTCGGTCTCCGCCCCGGAATGACCCTGGTCCTTTCCTGCCCTGTTGACTGTGCTCCTTTTGCCCGCAAATGTGCCGCCGCGGCGTACGACGCCGGTTGCCGTGAGGTCGTGATGTCCTGGCGGGACGATGCCCTCTCCCGCATGAAATTCCTGCACGCCGACGACGCCATCTTTGATACCACCGCCGAATGGCAGAAGCAGTTCTTCAACGGGTATGCCGAACAGGGCGCCGCTTACCTCGCCATCGCCGCCAGCGACCCCATGAATCTGCACGGGGTGGATCCCGACCGGATCCAACGCTCCACACGCGCCGGCGGGCGTGATCTGCGTCCCTTTTACGATGCGCAGATGGGCAACCGCTTCCCCTGGTGTATTGCCTCGGTTCCCATTCCCTCCTGGGCAAAAAAGGTCTTCCCGGATCTTCCCGAAGAGGAGGCGATGGACGCACTCTGGCAGGCCATCTTCGATGCTGTACGGGTAAACGGACGCGGCGACGCCGTTTCCGCATGGCAGGAGCACCTTGCGCGTCTGGAACGGCTCACCGATACACTGAACACGCTCCGCTTTGCACGTCTGCACTATACAAACAGTCTCGGCACCGACTTCACCGTCGCGCTGCCAGAAGGGCATATCTGGCAAAGCGGCGCCGACCGTACCGCAGACGGCCACGTTTTTGTGGCCAATATGCCCACCGAGGAGATCTTCACCGCGCCCGACCGGAACAGCGGAAACGGCACGCTGGTCGCCTCCATGCCGCTGGTGCATGACGGGAACGTTATCCGTGGAATCCGCTTCACCGTCCGCGACGGAAAGATCACCGAGGCCTGTGCCGATGAGGGGGAAGAGGTGCTGCGCGCTGCCATTGCGGTCGACGAGGGGGCGTCCTACTTCGGCGAGCTCGCTCTCGTCCCCACAGACAGTCCTGTCTCCCGGCAGGGGATCCTCTTCTTCCAGACCCTCTTTGACGAAAACGCCGCCTGCCACATCGCATTCGGCGAAGCCTATCCCTGCCTCGAAAACGCCGCACGGATGACCAGGGAAGAACGCATCGCACATGGGCTCAACGACTCCATTACCCACGTGGATTTCATGATCGGAACGCCGGATATGCATATTACCGGCATCACGCAGGACGGAAAGGAAATCCCCGTATTCCGCAACGGGAATTTCGCGCTCTGAGACGGAGGCGTACATGCAGAAAATCGTGATTCTTGACGCCGGGACGCTGGGGGAAGATCTTTCCCTCGATCCGCTCCGCGCGCTCGGGCAGGTCTGTGCCTACCCTGCCACCGCCGTATCCGACATTCCCGACCGTGTCGCCGACTGCGACATCCTGATCCAGAACAAGGTCCGTATCACAAAGGAGGTGCTCTGCGCCGCGCCGCGGCTGAAACTGATCTGTGAAGCGGCTACCGGGTATGACAATATCGATCTCTGCGCTGCGCGCGCACGCGGTGTTGCCGTGTGCAATGTGCCGGGCTATTCCACCCCTTCTGTAGTCCAGCTGACCGTGGCAACCGTGCTCTCGCTTGCCACGCATCTGCAGGTCTATGCCGCCTACGTCGCCGACGGCTCCTATACCGAAAGCGGGCATCCCACCTCGCTCACGCCGGTCTATCACGAGCTGGAAGGACGTACCTGGGGCATCCTCGGCTACGGCCATATCGGGCAGGGGGTGGCCGCGGTCGCACGTGCGCTCGGATGCCAGGTTCTGGTTTCCACACGCACGCCGACCGCAAGCGCCTGCTGCGTCGACCTCGACGAGCTCTGTCGCCGCGCGGATATTCTCACCATTCACGTCCCGCTTTCCGACACCACGCGCGGCATCATCGACCGCCGGCGTATCGCCATGATGAAGCCGGACGCGATTGTCGTTAATGTGGCGCGCGGGGCCGTTACCGATGAGGCTGCGTTGGCCGATGCTCTCCGAAAGGGACGCATCGGCGCACTCGGCGCCGATGTTTTCAGCACCGAGCCTCTTCCTCCATCGCATCCCTTCTATGCCATCCGCCGTCATCCCCGCGTATGCTTCACTCCCCACATGGCGTGGGGCTCCTTTGAGGCGCGTACACGCTGCCTACATACCATAGCAGAAAATATCCGCGCCTTCCTCGATGGGCGTCTGCTCAACCGGATTGACTGATCCCCCCTCTGTCCCGCCGCGTGTATGCAATGCACGGCCTGGATGTTTTTCCTATCCGGGACACATGGGTTCATGACGTCTGCCGCTTCCGGTGCGGCAGACGCCTTTTCTCTTATATGGCTCCTCTCCGCAATATCTGATCCGTACAGCGCTTTCCGCCTTGCCGTGTACCATCCATTCCCTGTGCTCCCCACGCCGACGGCCACCATCCCCTGCATTCTTTGTGCTCTTCACCGCCTTTACGCAGCTTTTCCTTTCCGCTTACGCCGCTTTTACTTTCACCGGCGCAGGGCGTGCTTTCTTTACGGGTTCTTTGCCTTTTAACACGGATTTTACTAAAATACGCTTGTCCTCTTTACATAGCAGCGCTACAATATTTGTGCTTTATCTGTGCTTTTCTTTGTATTACACTGGAGGACTGTTATGGATTTCTGGAGTATCCTGGATCTGCTCGGTGGCCTTTGTCTCTTCCTGTTCGGAATGAGCCTGATGGGTGTCTATCTGGAAAAATCCGCCGGCGACGGTCTCAAAAGCCTTCTCGGTCGTCTCACCAGCGGAAGAGCCCGCGGCTTTCTCACCGGGCTCGGCGTCACCGCTGTCATCCAATCCTCCTCTGCCACGACCGTCATGGTGGTCGGCTTCGTCAATTCCGGACTCATGTCCCTCCGCCAGGCCATTCATGTCATCATGGGGGCCAATGTCGGTACCACCGTCACCGCATGGCTTCTCAGTCTCGGCGGCATTGAAAGCGATATCTGGTATATCCGGCTTCTTAAGCCTTCCTCCTTCTCTCCCCTCCTTGCGCTCGTCGGTATCCTTCTCTATATCGGCAGCAAAAGCAACCGCAAAAAAGATATCGGCGTCATTCTGCTCAGCTTCGTCACCCTGCTGTACGGCATGGACCGCATGTCTGCCTCCGTGGCGGGACTCGAAAATGATCCCACCTTCACCGGCATTCTTTCCGCGTTCTCAAGCCCCATCATGGGCGTGCTCGTCGGTATGATCCTGACCGCCATCATTCAGTCCTCCTCCGCTTCCGTCGGCATCCTGCAGGCCATCTCCTCCACCGGTCGCATCAGTATCGGCATGTCGATCCCCATCATTATGGGACAGAATATCGGGACCTGCGTCACCGCACTTCTCTCTTCCATTGGCACCAATCGCAATGCACGGCGCGCTTCCCTTGTGCACCTGAGCTTCAATGTCATCGGTACCACGCTCCTGCTCTCGCTTTTCTGCATCGCGCAAGCGCTCTTCCCCCTTTCCATCCTGCAACAGAGTGCCAATGAAGCGACCATCGCCATATGCCACACCTCCTTCAATATCCTCTGCACCGCCATCCTTCTCCCCTGCGCCTCCCTGCTCGAAAAGCTTTCTCTGAAACTGATTCCCGAGCCGGCCGGCACCCGTGCAGACGATACGCCGACCATAGAGCTGGACGAGCGTCTCATGACCACCCCCGCCATTGCCGTAGCGCGCTGCCGTGATCTCACACGCGACATGGCTACACTCGCTTCGGACGCACTGCTTCTCGCCATGGATCAGCTCTCCGACTACCGGCCCGATGCCGCCGCACTCATCCGCAAAAAAGAAGATGCCGCCGATCATTATGAGGATCTGCTCGGCAGTTACCTCGTCAAACTCAATACCCATCCGATGACCGACCGGGACGGCCGGCAATCCGGCGAGCTTCTGCGCCTGATCGGTGACTTTGAACGCATTTCCGATCACGCTGTGGGCATTCTCGATTCGGCCGAAGAGCTGCACCGTAAAAATATGCATTTCTCCCAGCCCGCCGTACAGGAATTGCAGGTGCTGACCGAGGCCGTCCGCGAAATTCTGCGCCTGACCGGTGCCGCCTTTGATGGCGATCAGGATGCGGCGGCACGTGTCGAGCCCCTGGAGCAGGTCATCGACGGACTGTGTGAGCAGATGCGCACAAGACATATCGCGAGGCTGCAAAAAGGATCCTGCTGGGTTGAGGGCGGATTCATCTGGTCGGATCTGCTGACCAATTTCCGTCGCGTATCCGATCATTGCTCCAATGTGGCCGGGTGCATCATCGAAACCGCACACGAAAGTCTGGATCTGCATGACTATCTGCGCGGCGTCAAAAGCGGCGGCGGCTCTTTCACCGCACTGTACAACGATTATACCGCCGCCTATCACCTCTGAAAAGAGGGGCAGAGCACAAAAATATGTGCTCTGCCCCTCTTTTTTGCTGCTTTCCACAGGCTCTGCCCTTCCTGACCGCTACGCCTCTGCACGCGTTATCCTTTCTCCGACGTCCATTCCGAGAGCATCTCCAACAGCCGGAAGCGGATCTCGTAGCTCCCGTCGGCACTGACCAGGCGCCACTCGGATTCGGTCAGCCCCTCCGGCGCCGTATCCGGCAGCGGTGTATCCTCTCCACTCGCCGCACCTACGCACAGGGGAGGAAACAACACGCACCACCAGTTCTGGCCTGTCCCTTCCCCGATCCGGATCCGCAGCGAACGGTACTCACCCGCCGGAAAACGCAACGATCCGTAGGTCCGCGTCGGATAGTACTCTTCCGTAAAATGCAAGGTCACCGTATATCCGTATCCTTCCTCCCGGATCACCCGCTCTGCCGTCTGCTGAATCTCCGGCAGAAGCGCCTCCACCGTTGCTTCTGCCTCGGCCTCATCTGCACAGGCAAGCTGGTCTTTGTATTCGTAAAGGATCGCATCCCGTACCTTCAGTTTCAGTGCCTGATCCGACTCGCTGTCCGAATTGGCCAGAATGTGCAGCCGGATCACGTCGCTGTATATTTGCTCTTCCCCCTGCAATGGCATCACACTCAGCAGCGTTGCGCATAACAACAGTCCTATCGTATAATATACCGCCCAATGTTTCATATCTGCTCCTTTTATGTACATCTTTTGTGTACATTCCGTACTTTTTTCTTTCTGCCTTCTCCCTGCGTTCTTTTCCGCCCGCCGCCGCACTTTCCGCACTTCCCGTACTTCCCGTACTTCCCGTACTTCCCGTACTTCCCCTGCCGCAAGCGCCGTTGCGCCATCGGCGCTCCCACGTCTCTTTTCCGACAGATCGCCGATGTTCCGAGCATTGCCCTGTTTTCCGCCTTTTATTCATCTGTCCGAAAAAATATTGCTTTTTCCCCTGCGCCATGCTATAATACCCCTATACGGAAAGGGGGGCGTATGGTTCAGCTTCAAAACGACTGGGACGAGCTTCTGGCACCGGAATTCGGGAAGGAGTATTACCGGCAGCTGCGCAGCTTCCTGCGCCATGCCTACGCCACACAAAAGGTCTATCCGGATATGTACCGGATTTTTCAGGCCTTCCGCATGACCCCCTACCACGCTACACGGGTCGTCATTCTCGGCCAGGATCCCTACCACGGGCAGGGGCAGGCGCACGGGCTCTGCTTTTCGGTGCTGCCCGGCGTTCCGCAGCCGCCCTCCCTCCAGAACATCTTCAAAGAGCTGCAAGCCGATCTCGGATGCACACCCCCCTCCCACGGCTGTCTGCTGGAGTGGGCCGCGCAGGGGGTTCTGCTCCTCAACACCACATTGACCGTGCGGGAGGGATGCGCCGGCAGTCATGTCGGACAGGGGTGGGAGACCTTCACCGATACCGTCATCCGACTGCTTGACCGTGCCGATCACCCCATTGCCTTCCTGCTCTGGGGGCGGGGTGCCCGCGCAAAAAAAAGCCTGATCCTCAATCCTATCCATGGCATTTTTGAATCGGCGCATCCCAGTCCGCTCTCCGCTTACCACGGCTTTTTCGGTAGCCGCCCCTTTTCCCGCATCAACGATTTTCTGCGCGCACACGGTGAGGAACCTATCGATTGGCAGATCCATGAGCAGATTCCTGCACCCGTCGCCGCGCTCGGAGGTTTGCATGAAATACATTGAAGCCGTTCATCAGTTCTATCACCTGCAGGGCGTCGCTACCGACGGCCGGTATATGTACTGGTCGTTTACCGACAGCCTTGTACAGACCTCTTTGCAGGGAACCGTACTGCGACAGGTCCGCGTCCACGGCGGCCACCTGGGCGACATCACCTGCCATAACGGCCGTATCTACGGTTCTCTTGTCGGAAATTCCCTCGCCGGAAAGCCCTGGGGCGTATGGACATCCTTCGCCGTCCATGTATGGGACGCCGAGACCCTTGCTTTCCTGGATATCATCCGTCTTGACCGCTGCTACGCCGATTACCAGAACCGCTACTGCGGCTTCAACGGAATCGACGGCATCACGTTCGGTACGGATCCCGACACCGGAGAGGAGGTCCTGCTCACTGCCTGCGCCCTCTTTACCGATCCTGCTTACTCGCGTCAGATGATTCTGCAGTTCTCCCCGGACGGACAGCCCCAAAAAGAGCACTTCATTGAAACCGGCAACACCGTCTTCGGCATTCAGAATCTTGCACGAGAGCCCGATACCGGAAATTACTGGTTTACAACCTATGAGAGCAGCGAGCCCTATCAGCCGAAGGACCGTCTTTACTGTGTAGCGCCCGATCTGCACACCATCCTCGCCTCGTATCCTTTCTCCTCTCCCTATGGCTTCATCTGCCGCGGGGGCGGTCGCTTTTATGCTACCCTGCAAGCCGGACGCAACGGCGACCGTTCCGGCTATGTCTATGAGGCAGATGCCGCCTGCTTTGCACGCGGCGGAACCGAGGATGCGCTGACACACAAAATCCGCGCTGCATTCGATCCGGTCATGGGCCTCTGAGACGCGCCCAAAGGCCCGCACTCTTCCCCGCCTCTTTCCGGATTCTTTCCGTCTTTTTTCTGATCCCTTCTGATCCCTTTTTACCGGGGGAGCACATGGCGCTCCCCCGCTACCCGCGGGCATGGCGGAATGGCAGACGCGCCGGTCTTAGGAACCGGTGGGAAACCGTGCAGGTTCGAGTCCTGTTGCCCGCACCACGTCGGGGCTCTGGTTCGTATCGAGGAAAAAATTCCATGACAAAAAGAAATTCGGGGCCCAAAACGGCAGAAGAATTATAGAAAATGTTGCTTGAAACTTCTGATTTGCCGGGCAAATCTGCCTTGGTATCCGATACAAGATGAAATGGATCCGCATCTTTGTGTGACAGGAATATACATAGCATTTTATTGATTTGCACGGGATTGCCGTTTTCTGATGCTTTTTTTATTATGGGAAAGAGAGTCATGATCTTACAGGGCATTCTGCGGAATGCCCTGCACATTCAGCAGCGCATCTGCATCGGATTTCACAAAAAAGGCGCCTTCCCTTGTATGCGTACAAATACACTGCAACGATGGCCTCCTCTTCTCCCTGCTATCGCGGGCAGCATGTACCGGGCACACGGAAAAACACGTACGCCACGAGCATCCGTCTTCGCGGAGAAACTGTATTCTGCCCGGCCGTTTCCAACAATACGGCACCCGATGCACAGCACCCGATGCACACCATCTGCGGATGCCGGGGCGCGCGGTCTGCGATCTTGCACAGATTCTCAGAGGTATGTACATGGAACAGGACAAAACTTTTCTCGCAAAAGAGCCCCTCGGCAGGCTTCTCTTCCGCCTTGCCCTCCCCGCCGTGATTGCACAGCTGATCAATATGCTCTACAATCTGGTGGACCGCATCTATATCGGACATATTCCCGGAACGGGCGATATCGCGCTCACAGGGCTTGGCGTCTGCCTGCCCATTATCATGATCGTATCGGCGTTCGCGGCCCTGGTCAGCAACGGCGGTGCGCCACGCGCCTCCATTTTCATGGGCGCCGGAGACAATACTTCCGCCGAGAAAACACTCGGCGCCTGCTTCCTTTTGCAGCTGGCCGTCTCCGTGGTCCTGACCGCGCTCCTGCTCATTTTCGGCGAGAATCTGCTGTGGGCCTTCGGCGCCAGCAGCGATACCATTTCCTATGCTGTAGAATACCTTGACATCTATGCACTCGGTACACTGTTCGTGCAGCTCACGCTCGGAATGAACGCATTCATTACAGCACAGGGCTTTGCCCGCACCGGTATGCTCTCGGTCGTGATCGGTGCCGCCTGCAATATTGCGCTGGACCCGCTCTTCATCTTTTCCTTCGGTATGGGGGTAAGGGGCGCCGCGCTGGCCACCGTTCTTTCTCAGGCCATTTCCTGCGCCTGGGTGCTCCTCTTTCTTTTCAGCAGGCGTTCCTATCTCCGCCTCCGCCCCGGAAATATGAATCTTCACCCATGCTATATCCTGCCAGCACTGGCTCTGGGCTCCTCCACCTTCGTCATGCAGGCCAGCGAAAGTCTCATCCTTGTCTGCTTCAACTCCTCATTGCAACGCTACGGCGGCGATATTGCTGTCGGTGCCATGACCGTTCTGTCCAGTGTCATGATGTTCGCCATGCTCCCGCTGCAGGGCCTTGGACAGGGAGCCCAGCCGATCATCAGCTACAATTACGGCGCACGCAATCTGCAACGCATCCGCCTGACCTTCCGCAAGCTTCTTTTCGTCAGCCTCACCTATTCCATTCTGCTCTTCGCGCTCGTGGAGCTTTTTCCGCAGGCTTTTGCCAGAATGTTCACACCCGAGCAGGACCTGATCGATTACACCGCACACGCCCTCCGGATCTATATGGCCGGCTCGGCCATCTTCGGCATCCAGCTGGCGTGTCAGATGACCTTCGTGGCCATCGGTAATGCCAAGGCCTCGATCACCGTGGCCGTCATACGGAAGTTCCTCCTCCTGCTGCCCCTCATTTATATCATGCCGTCTGTTATGGAGGATAAGGCCATCGCGGTCTTCACCGCCGAACCGATCGCCGATCTTCTCGCCGTCACATGTACCGCTATCCTTTTCTCCGTCGTATTTGCAAGGACGGTCAGAAAACTGCAACACAACACCCCGGACGGCGATGATGCCGTCTTGCCCCACGCATAATATCCGCTTCGATACTATCCCCCGGCAGATGCCACTTCCTCCTGCGCTTACATCCCTTCCGTTTTCCCCATTCTTATTTTTTGCATGAGGTGATTCCATGGAACGAGAAACGCTCAAATCAAGACTCGGATTCCTGCTCCTTTCGGCCGGTTGTGCCATCGGTATCGGCAATGTCTGGAAATTTCCCTACATTACCGGTCAGGGCGGCGGCGGCGCCTTCGTCCTCTTCTATATCCTTTTTCTGGTCATTCTCGGCCTGCCCATCCTCTGTATGGAATTCGCTGTCGGGCGTGCCAGCAGGAAATCTCCTGTCATGGCCTATCAGGCTCTCGAAAAAAAAGGCCAGAAATGGCACATCCACGGCTATCTCACGCTCGTCGGGTGCTACCTCCTCATGATGTTCTACACCACCGTCACCGGATGGATGCTCCACTACTTCTATCTCACCGCCTCCGGCGCCCTTTCCGGCCTTGACCCTGCGGGCGTCTCGGATGCGTTCAATACCATGCTCGCACAGCCCGGCACCATGCTCTTCTGGATGCTTCTGGTTGTGGTCATCGGAATGGCTGTCTGTATGATCGGGCTGCGCAGCGGCCTCGAACGCGTCACAAAGGGTATGATGATCGCGCTGCTCGTCATTATGGTAGCACTTGCCGTCAACAGCTTCTTTATGCCGGGCGCCGCCGAAGGCCTCTCCTTCTATCTCATACCCGATTTCGGGCGTATGCAGGAGGTAGGCGTCATCAATACCATCGTCAGCGCCATGAATCAGGCCTTCTTCACCCTCAGCCTCGGCGTCGGGGCTATGGCCATCTTCGGCAGCTATATCGATAAAAGCCACGCCCTTCTCGGCGAATCCGTACGCGTTGTTCTGCTCGACACCTTCGTCGCCATCACCGCCGGCCTCATCATTTTCCCTGCCTGCTTTACCTATCAGGTCGATCAGGCTTCCGGCCCCGAGCTCATTTTCGTCACGCTCCCCAATATCTTCTCCGAAATGCCCCTTGGCCAACTGTGGGGGAGTCTCTTCTTCATCTTCATGGCCTTCGCCGCCTTCTCCACCGTGCTCGCGGTCTTTGAAAACATCCTCTGCTGCAATATGGAGCTTTTCGGATGGTCCCGCCGCAAGGCCGGTCTTGTCAATCTCTTCCTGATCGCTCTGCTCTCGGTTCCCTGCGTTCTCGGCTTTAATCTCTGGCAGTCGGATTTCTTCAGCGCCTTCGGGGGCACGATCATGGATCTGGAGGATTTCCTTGTCAGCAATATCTTCCTGCCCCTCGGCTCTCTCGTGTACCTGCTCTTCTGCGTCCTCAGAAAGGGCTGGGGCTGGGACAATTTCTGCCGGGAAGCCAATACCGGAAAAGGGCTCAAGGTCCAAAACTGGATGCGGGTGTACCTCACCTATGTCCTTCCCTTCATCGTGCTCTTCCTGTTCTGCTTCGGAATTTATGATAAATTCTTTGCCTGAGCTTTCCTGTATCTTCCTGCATCGCACCCCCGGTTGCACCGGGGGTGCTTTCGCAAAAGTGACAACCCATGTGTTCCGCACGGGGGCGTCTGCAGGTGTTATTCCCGAAAACATCTCCGGATCAGGCAATCCGCCCTGCCGGGCATCCGGCGGCGCTGCCCATCCATGAAAGGACGGCAATTCCATGTACAACAATATAGCGCGGCCAAACAAAAGCGGTGAAAAGAACCGCGCAGCAGAAAAAGACACCCGGCCGGTACTGATTTTCGACACCGATATGGATACCGACTGCGACGACGCCGCCGCACTGGTTCTGGTCATGCAGGCCCATCTTGCCGGACTTGCCACCCTTGCCGGTGTGGTCACCGATTCCCTTTCTCCGCATGCTGCCCCCTGCTGTGAGGCTTTTCTGCTGTATTACGGTCTCTCCTGCCCGGTCGGCGCCGTGCATACCGAGGACTATCCGCAAAAGGGGCCGGACGCCCAACGCTTTGCCGCCTATCGGAAGCACCGCCTGCTTTGCCGGGACCGCTGTTACAACTCGGTTCTTGCCGCTCCCATCGGGCGCACCGACCGGGACTATCCCCGCGCCGGCCTGTTCTACCGACGTCTGCTCGCCGATGCGGATGACGCTTCCCTGACGGTCCTGTGCATCGGCACCCTGACCGCCGTTGCCGAGGCGCTCGCTTCTCTGCCCGACGAAATCTCGCCATACGATGGCATTACGCTCTTCCGGCGTAAGGTGCAGCGGGTTGTCTGCATGGGCGATCCCGGCCGCACCGGCGACTTCAACTGGAGCATGGATGCCACGGCCGCCCAATACTTCTTTGCACACTGCCCGGTTCCCATCCATATCAGTCCCGAAGGACGCGATATTCTCACCGGCGCTTCGTTTTCCCTTCGCCTCCCGCCTCTGCATCCCCTCCGGCGCGCCTATGAAATCTGGCTGGGAGGACCGGGGCTCGGACGATCCAGCTGGGACCCCATTGCCGCGCTCTATGCCCTGCGGCCGGACGCGCCCGTCTTTTCCGTACGCCCCTTCGGTAACTGCCGCTATGACCCCGCAACCGCTGCGGCCTTCTCCATGCCCTCTGATACACCGCGGGATTCTCTTGTCCGGCTCCCGGAGCATTCCGGGCAAACGGTTCGCATGCTGGAATCCTGTATGCTTGACGCCTGCTTTCCCTGACTTCTGACCATAGCATGCCCCCGTGGACAACCACAACATAAAATATTTTCTTGTATATTGCACGCTTCCGTGTTATAATAGTTTGTATCGTAAAATCTTCCCATCTTCGCAGGTACGGTTCCACACCGGCTTGCCCGTTCTCCCGTTCTTTCTCTTGACCGGCTCCCGCGCTGCGTCGCCTTGTTCCAAGCTGCGCCGCCGTCCTGCCGGAACGCGCAAGGAGGTCTTTTTATGTCGCATGACGAAAATAAAACCGAGGAATCCGTTCTTCAGGATACCACTGTATCCGTTGAGGATTCCATCGACGGTACCGACACCGCCGGCGATGAATTCCGCGGCCACGTACGCACAAGGCCGCGCTGGTCGGTCGAAATTTTTGACTTCCTCGAAATGCTGGTCCTCGCTTCCTGTATCATCATGTTCCTCTTTTCCTTCGTCGCACGCATCTCCACCGTAGATGGAACTTCCATGGCCAGGACGCTGGATGACGGCGATAAGCTCATCGTTTCGGATCTCTTCTATACCCCGAAGCAGGGCGATATCGTTGTCTTTCAGGATATGGACAGCCATTACGATTCCGCCATCGTCAAGCGCGTCATCGCTACCGGCGGTCAGACCGTTACGCTCCGCTATGCAAACGAAGACGGTGTCAACCGCGTCACCGTCATCCTCAATCCGGGGCAGACAGATGAACAGATCCTGCAAGAGGACTACCGCTTCTACGATCTCACCCTCCCTCTCCAGTACCAGTACCGTTATACCGGCGAATTTACCTATACCGTTCCCGACGGCTTCCTTTTCGTGATGGGCGACAATACCTACAATTCCGAGGACAGCCGCGGTGAGTTCGGTATGGTTTCCGAGGACACTGTGCTCGGCCGGGTGATCTTCCGTCTTGCCGGGCGCGATCTTTCCGACCTGTTCCAAAAATTCGGGCCGGTCCGTTGAGGTGATGCCATGCCTTCTCAAACCATTCAATGGTTCCCCGGCCATATGGCCAAAACGCGACGCCTGATCCGGGAAAATCTCTCCCGGGTCGACCTCGTGATCGAGCTGCTGGACGCCAGAATTCCGCATAGCTCCAGAAACCCGGAAATACAAAGCATTACCGAGGGAAAACCCCTCCTGACGCTGCTGAACAAGGCCGATCTTTCGGATCCGGTCTGCAATGCCCGCTGGGTGGAATTCTTTGCCGCCCAAGGCGAAAATGTCTGCCTCACCGACTGTGAAAGCGGATCCGGCACCGCCGCGCTTCCTGCCGCTATTCAGCGCTGTCTGCAGGATAAAATCCGCGCCTACCGGCAAAAAGGTATGGCAGGCCGCAGGCTGCGCGCCATGATTGTCGGGATACCCAATGTCGGAAAGTCCTCGCTCATCAACCGCCTGTGCGGCGGGCGGAAAACCAAGGTCGAGAACCGCCCCGGCGTCACCCTGCAAAAGCAGTGGATTGCTACCGATATCGGACTCGATCTGATGGATATGCCCGGCGTTCTCTGGCCGAAATTCGAAGAGCAGCGTGTCGGAGAAAATCTCGCCTTTACCGGCGCCATCCGCGACGGGATCCTGGATGTGGAGGAGCTTGCCATGCGACTTTGCCTCCGGCTCCGTTCGGTTGCGCCCTCTCTCTTTTTGGCACGCTATAAGCTCTCCGACGATCCCGATGCAGCACGGTACGATGGATACGATCTCCTCGGGCAGATCGGAAAACGACGCGGTATGCTCCTGTCCGGCGGAGAAACCGACTTCCGCCGCGCCGCCCTGATGCTCCTTGACGAGTTCCGCTCGGGGCGCATCGGCCGTATCTCACTCGAATTGCCCCCTGCCCCGGCGGAGGAGGAGAATCATGCCTGATTATACACTCGAAGACTGTTACCTTGCACAGGGGTTCCGTCTGGTATGCGGCGTCGACGAGGCCGGCCGCGGCCCTCTTGCCGGACCCGTCTTTGCCGCCGCCTGCATTTTGCCGCCTGGCCTGCGGATCCCGGGGCTCAACGATTCCAAAAAGCTCTCCGAAAAACGGAGAAACGCGCTCTTTGACTGTATCTGCCAGAATGCGCTTGCTTATGCCGTCGCGTCTGCTTCTCCCGAAGAGATCGATGCGCTCAATATCCTCCATGCGGACATGCTGGCCATGCGCCGTGCCGTGCAGGCACTCTCCCCGGCACCCGATCTCGCTTTGATTGATGGAAATGTGGCACGCGATTTTCCGCTCCCCGCATATCCTGTGATCAGAGGGGACGCGCGCTCCTGCTCTATTGCCGCCGCCAGCATCCTTGCCAAGGTCTCCCGCGACCGGCTTTGTCTCGAATACGATCGCCTCTATCCGGAATACGGATTCGCAAAACATAAAGGCTACGGTACTCCGCAACATATCGATGCCCTGCGCAGGCTCGGGCCATGCCCCATCCATCGCCGTTCCTTTCTCCGTTTCCTGGGTGATTCCTCATGACCCCGCGCAATACTGCCACGCTCGGGCTGCGCGGGGAGGAGGCTGCCGCTCGTTATCTTTCCGAACACGGATATCATGTTCTGCACCGACGCTTCCGGTACGGCAAAAAAGAGATCGATATCATCGCACGTACAAAGGATCTTCTGGTCTTTGTTGAGGTCAAGGCACGCAGTTTTTCTCCCGTAAATTTCCGCCGGTTCGGAAGGCCCTGCCTCGCGGTCGATACCGAAAAACGACGCTGCCTCCGCCAGGCAGCGACTGCATATCTTCGGTCCCTCGACCGGCCTTTGCGCGTTCGCTTTGATGTGATTGAGGTCTATTTTGAGCAGGACCCGCCGCAAAATCTTCTTTCCCTTCACCATATGCCCGACGCCTTCCGCGCCGAATGAGAGGAGTCTGCCTATTCATGAAACTCGTCGATCTCCATTGCGATACCCCCTATCGGATCTACAGAGAGCGGCTCTCCTTTGAGGATCCTGCCCTGCAGGTCTCTGCCAAACGACTCTTTGCCTTCGATCAGGTCACACAGGTTCTTGCCGTCTGGAGCGATAAAAATCTCTCGGATCAGGAAGCGTATGCCGCGTTCTGGGAAATACGGCGCAGTCTCCTGGAGGCTCTGGAACGCAGTCACCTTCCCCCCGATTTTTCCTACTACCTCGCCGTAGAGGACGCACGTCTTCTGTGCGGCGATATCGATCGCCTCGATATTCTCCATGGCGCCGGTGTACGCTTCCTTACCCTCATGTGGCACGGTTCTACACTGATCGGCGGCGCCTGCGATACCGACGACCCGCTCCTGCCCTTCGGAAGGCAGACCGTGCGCCGTTGCTTTGAGATCGGCGTTATCCCCGATGTCTCTCATGCCTCGCGACGCTGTATCGAAGAGGTCGCCGAAATTGCCGCCAGCTTCTCTGCTCCCTTCATAGCCACGCATTCCAATTCGTATGCTGTCGTGCCCCATCGCCGCAATCTCACCGATTTTCACTTTAACCTCATCAAAAATTCCGGAGGGATTGTCGGCATCAGTATGGCACCCCGGCATCTTTCCGCCGGTGAACGCTGCGGCATCGCCGATGTCGTCGCCCATATCGAACACTTCTTTTCGCTCGGAGGGGAGGACTGCCTCTGCCTCGGCTGTGACTACGACGGAATCGACGGCGCTCCCGTCGGCCTGGAAAGCGTCGATCGCCTCCCTCGCCTGGCCAGTGAGCTCGCCAGACTCGGCTATTCCGATCGGCAGATCGAAAAAATCTTCTCCGCCAATGCGCAGGCCTTCCTCGACCGCTTCGTTCACAAATAACCCTGCTTTGCCCGTAATACAAAAACAGACCGGGCTTTTCTTCCCGGTCTGTTTTCTTCTGTCTTATACTTCCTTCGGCTTGAAGGTCGCGCACACGGTTTCGCTGCTCGAAATCGCGTAGCTCGGCCCTACCGATATCTGGCCTGCCGTGCAGCAGTTGTCGCATCCGTGATGCACACAGTTCCGGACATCGCAGGTAATTCCCTTGATCGTTTTACAGCTTTTTTCGTCTTTTTCGTTGGTCATGACGCTTCCTCCTCTTTTTTTGGGTTTGCTCTCAGTATGCCCCTGCCGCAGGACTTCTATTCCTTTCTTACGGAGTTTTTTATGCTGTATGTAATCGCCGATCTGCATCTCTCCACCGGCGCCGGCACCAATAAATCCATGGAGGTTTTCGGCGCGCGTTGGGCCGCGTATACCGAACGCCTTGAAAAAAACTGGCGTGCTGTCATTACACCGGAGGACAGTGTCGTCATCCCCGGCGATATCTCCTGGGCGCTCACACTGGAAGAGGCCGTTTCAGATCTGCTCTTCCTCGACGCCCTGCCCGGCCACAAATACATCGGCAAAGGCAATCACGATTTCTGGTGGTCCACCGCCGCAAAAACCGACCGCTTCTTCGCCGCCCACGGGATCTCCTCTCTTTCTCTGCTCAACAACAATGCCTGGCTTTGCGAGGATTTTATTCTCTGCGGTACACGGGGCTGGTTTCAGGATGAGGCGGCCGCGCGCGCGCCGCAGAACGCCGACTACGATAAGCTGATCGCCCGTGAGGCCATCCGCCTCTCGCTTAGCCTCGCACAGGGACAGGCTCTGCAAAAACAGCATCCGGATACCGAGATCCTCGCCTTTCTGCACTTCCCTCCCGTCTGGAACGGGCAGGAATGCCGCCCACTTCTCGATGTACTCCATCGCTACGGCGTGCATCGCTGTTACTTTGGTCACATTCACGGAAATTATACCGTTCCCGCTTCCTTCCTCTTTGAGGACATCCGGTTTGCCCTGATTTCCGCCGATTTTCTTCATTTCGCTCCGCGGCCGATTCTTCCCGATTTTCCCGCACTCCCCTGAGGGAAAACGCAACGGCGGGGAGCTTGCCAGAGGCAAGCTCCCCGCCGTTTCTCCTGTTCCCATACCGTCTTTCCGGCCTGCCCTGCACCGGGCCGG
>CALWTT010000028.1 GCA_944384545.1 uncultured Clostridia bacterium
CCCCGGAAGCAATATATGCAGCCGTACCGTACCAGGGGAAAGCCATCCCCGCGGGCAGCGCAGGCGCATGGGACGCTCTGCCCGGCTCAGCGCACGCGCAGGTCGCCGCTTTTGGTGACGACGGTGATGCGGCATGCTCCGTTGCCGAAGACCGAGCAGTCTTCGGAGGAGAAGGAACAGAGCAATCCTGTCTGCATGGAACCGGTGGTACTGTGATGGGTAACGGTGGCGCCGAGATCCGAGAGAAGGGTCAGTGTGATGAGCGAACTGTCGCCGTCGATTTTGGCCTCCTCGCAGCGCGCAAGAGAAAGGAGAATATCACCGCTCTCACTGGCGACCTCGGCTTTGGTGGCGGCAAGGCTTGCAATCCGGACCTCGCCGGAGACCGTGCCGGCCTGCATGCTGTCGGTCAGGACGGCGGAGCCGGTCCGGATTCCGCCGCTTGCCGAGCGGAGGACGGCCGACCGGGCGGAAAGCGTATCGATGTGCAGATTGCCGGAGACGGTGTCGGCGTTCATGTCACCGGAGACCGAAGCGGATTGCACATCGATCTGTCCGCTGGCAGAAGAAAGCGAAACCGAGTCGGCCGTGAGGCTGCCGATGCGGATATCGCCGGAGGCGGTGCCGAGCTCGGCGGATTGTGTGCCGAGGGAATCCGCGCAGATCGTACCGTTTTCATTGTTGATTTTGAGTGCGATGCCGTGGGGGACCTCCACCGTGAGGGATTTCTGTCCGCTGCTGATGGCAGAGGAGAGGCCGGAGGCCCAGAATTCGATGCGGAGCGTTCCGTCCTTTATGCGGTAGCGGAGGCGCTGAGAATCCTGGAGGTCGGTTCCGTTCTCGCAGACCGAAAGGGTGGGTGCATCGCTCTGGACGACCGAGATATTGCCGACAACCCAGTTGATTTCGAGGGAAGAGATCTCATCCGCATTGTATGTGAAATTTCCGACATCATATGTATCGCTGTCAGCATAGGAAGTACCGCGGACCATACTGGGTCCGCAGCCACAGAGAGAGAAGGCCGCGAGGGCGATCAGAAGGAACAGGAAAGAACCAATATATTTTTTCATACAGAAAGCTCCTCAGAAAAGAAAAACGGAAAGAGGTATTGGCCCGGCAGACGACCGTCCTGCACGAAGAGAGCGCAGGGGCGGAGACGGCGCGGCGGCGATTTCCGGCGGAGGCGGCAGGGGAGACAGTTGCCCGGAGCACATGGCCCCGCGCACATACAGGTGTGTATTCTCCCCGGTGCCGGCCCGGCAAAACAGGAATCCCTGTAAAAATATATGTAAGAAACGACATAAACAGAATCCGGCCACGTTCTGCACGGAACGGCAGGGCGTGGAGGGCGGAGGGGATCGGGCGTGCAAAGCCCGTCCGGCGCGGGTGCTGCATCGGACAGGAGGCGCCGATGGCACTGGCCGAAAATATCGCCCGTCCGGTGCCGGTGCTGAAGCGGAGCAGCCGGCGGTTGTGCCGGACTGCAAACAACTCCGACTATATTATACCATGAAGCAAAAATGCTTGCTCGCAATGGCATTTTTGCGAAGCCGTCAATATATGCGGTACGCGCAAGCGTACAAAGGCGAAGCCGAAAGACTTGCCTCGCAAGGCTTTTACGCATATGTTATACCATAAAATCCGCTTCTGTCAAGAAGGTTTGTACAAAACCGCGTCGGGAGCCGGACCGGCGGGTGCAGGTGCGGGAGAAAGCAGAAGCGGGGCAGGAAGATTTCCTGCCCCGCAAGGGAGCGCCCCAGGGTCTGTGGGGTCAGAGCGAAAGCGAGGCAAGACGCTCGCAATAGTACTGCACGTTCTCAAATTTTGCGTCGGGCGCGATACGGTGGTCGGGACAGGGAATATACCCGCCGAGCGCGATGAGCGGGCGGAGCCGCTCGATCTCACGGTCGATGGCAGCGTAGTCGCGTGCAAAGACGGTTTTGTTCATGCCGCCGACGCCGCGGACCTTCTTTCCGTAGGCAGATCGGAAGGGCCCGATGGAGCCGCCCGGGGTCCCGACCTCGATGGGGAACATGGTGTTGACGCCGTTTTCAAGCCAGATGGGGAGCAGCGCGTCGATGCAGCCGTCGCAGTCGACCGATACGATATCGATGCCGTGGTCCGGCAGCAGCTCGGTGATCCTTTTGTAATGCGGCCCGATATAGCGTCGGAAGACCGAGGGGGAGACCAGCGGGCCTTTGTTGAAGCAGATATCCTCCCGGAAGCGCGCATAGTCGAACTTGGCCCCGGCCTGCAGAGCCCTTTCGGTCACACGGTAGCAAAGCCCGGCCAGCGTATCGACGATTTCGGCAAAGAGCGGCTCGTCGTCGGCGTAGAGATAGCTCAGGGCCTCCACGCCGAGGAGATTGCGCATGAATCCGATCAGGGATCCGGTATGCAGGGCGCGGGGATAGCGGCGGCCGTCCGGGTCGGGCAGTGCCTTTAATGCGGCAAGATCGACGCGTTGTTCGGTCCATTGGAGACGGGGGAGGTATTCCTGCTCCCAGACCCGGCGGTCGGTCGGCGTCGTGCCGATCTCGGAGGGAATGGAGACGATGCCGGGCTTGACGAGCACCGGCAGCCCCTCCGCATTGCGGAGGACCTTTCCGCCGTCCTCCCGCTGTTCAAGGACGGTTTCCGGGAAGGGAGGGAGGAGCCCGACATTGCCGCCGACGCAGGCGTTCCAGTTGAAGTCAAAGCCCAGCCGGCGCATGATGGCGAAGTCGGCCTCGGAATTGTCGCCGCAGCGTGCGTAGCCCTCGGCCTCCCCGGCGGAGATGTGCCCCTCCTCTGCCCATTTCCGGAGGGTTTCGGGCCAGTAGCCGAAGCTGACGACCGGCATTCGCTCATAGGGCTGATAGCGGAGAATCGCAAGAATATTTTCCCGTTCGGTCATACACAGCACCTGTACCTGACAGGTCCTTTCGTTGCAGTGTCCCGGTCACCGCCGCAGGCGGAAACACGGGCGATTCTGCCGTCATTATACAGGGCACAGCGGAGAAACGCAAGCCGGAAAAAAGCCAAAAAATACCGGATAGTTGCTTTTCGGAACAGGATATGGTACAATAAGGAAAAACAGAAAAAACGGAAGAGGGAAACCGAAACCGAAAACCGAACGGGAGGCCGGGGATATGGGGGCAAGCGACCGGAGCGTGCCGCCGGGCATACGGTCAGAGGGGTACGCCGTGACCAACCGCGCGATCGCGTGTGGCATGCCGTTTTACGTGCACAGCTACGGGCATTATGTGTGCGACAGCCGGTATTATGTGCGCAGGACCTATCTTGCGGAGCATCTTATGCTGTATACGGTGCGCGGCGCAGGCCGGATCCGTACGGGGGCGGAGGAGTATCTGCTGCCGCCGGGGCATCTTTCGGTATTGGACTGCCGTCTGCCCCACTGCTACGCAAGCAGCGGGGCAGAGTGGGAATTTTACTGGATCCACTTTGACGGACAGGCCGCAGGCCTGTTTCTGGCGCTGATACCGGGACTGGCGGGGGGCGCGGTGCCGCTGTCCGACGGGTTTTCCATGCCGGAGTGGTACGGGAAGCTGGTGCAGACCGGCCGGTGTATGGATCGGCATACCGAGCTGCGTCTGTCCGGCCTGATGCACGCCCTGCTGGAAGCGGTCGCTGCCCAGGCGGTCGGCGGGGACGGCGGCGGCGCGGGGATCCCGCACCGGGCGGATATTCTGCGCACGGTGCAGTATATGGAGGCACATTACGGAGAGGCGCTGGATATCCGGACGCTCTCCCGCCTGAGCCGCCTGAGCCGCTATTATTTTATCCGTCGCTTCCGGGAGGTGACGGGCGAGACGCCCTACCGTTATCTGACCCGGCTGCGGATCAACCGCTCCAAGGAGCTGCTACTCGCGGGCGGTATGCGCGTGAGCGAGATTGCACAGACGGTGGGTTTTCCGGACAGCAAAAGCTATATTGCCTGTTTCCGGAACTATCAGGAGATGACGCCGCTGCAGTACCGGAAACGGTTTTTCTGCGGAGAGACGGAGAGGAGACAAGATGGAACAGATTGAGAACCGGACATACGATGAGGAGCGCGCGCTGTACGGGAGAGAGGGGCTGACGCTGCGGCATTGCAGATTTGACGGCCCGGCAGACGGAGAAAGCGCGTGCAAGGAATGCCGGGACATTACGGTGCAGGACTGCTACTGCAATCTGCGGTATCCCTTCTGGCATGTACGCGGCCTGCGCATCCGGGGTACGGAGATGACGCCGCTCTGCCGTGCGGCGCTGTGGTATTCGGAGGATATCGGGATCGCGGACACGAAGCTGCACGGGATCAAGGCCCTGCGGGAGTGCCGCGGAATCCGGATGACCGGCTGCGACATCCGCTCGCCGGAATTCGGGTGGTCGGTGTCCGGATTGCGGATGGAGGACTGCCGCGCGGAGAGCGAATATTTTATGATGCGCGCGCAGGATCTGGTGTTCCGCGGGCTGGAGCTGCACGGCAAATATTCCTTTCAGTACATACGGAACGCGGTGTTTGAGAACTGCGTGCTGGACACCAAGGATGCCTTCTGGCATGCGGAGAACGTGACGGTACGCAACAGCACGGTGCGCGGGGAGTATCTGGGCTGGTACTCGGTGGGGCTGCACTTTGAGAACTGCCGCATTACCGGCACGCAGCCGCTGTGCTATTGCCGGGGGCTGCGGCTGGACGGGTGCGCGATGACGGATACGGATCTGTGCTTTGAACGCTCGGAGGTGGAGGCAACGATCACGACACCGGTCGTGAGCATCAAGAATCCGCTGTCCGGCAGCATCCGTGTCCCGGCGGTGGAAAGCGTGATCCGGGACGGCGCACAGTGGAAGGGCCGGGTGCTGCTTCCGGACGGAGAGCGCTGAGCCAACGCCCGTTTTTGCCATATCGTCTTCTCCCGCCACGCGCCGTATCTCCCCGCCTTATCTTTCCTTACTCTGCACTGCATCTCCCCCTTTCTTTCCTTACCCCGCGCCGCATCCCCGCCTTATCTTTCCTTACCCCGCACCGCACTTTCCCCCTTTCTTTCCCCGTTTCACGTCACATCTTTCCGCCCGGCCCTCTTTCCCCGCCGCGCGGGGGAGAAAGGTTTTTGCGGAGCTTTTTTCAAAAAGCGACCCTCCCGTCGCCCCTTCTGCCTATTCCCGCTCCCGTGTGTTCCGTTTCCTGTATTCCCGCCCCCGTGTGTTCCGTTTCCTGTATTCCCCCTCTTGTGCGCTCCGTTTCCTGTATCTCCACCCCACCCGTGTGTTGCGTTTCCTGTATTCCCACCCTCCCGTGTGTTGCGTTTTCCACATCCCCGCCCCACGCGGCTCCGGCAATTTTCCTTTGCCCTGGCTTGACAGATGCCGTCCTCTGTGCTATACTGTCCACAAAAAATACCGTGTTGCAACGGAGACAGTTCGTGACCATCCTGTCTGTAAACAAAACTAGGGAAAAGGATGGGCGCATTGCGCCCTTTTTGTTTTGTCGCGTATGGGAGAGGGGACAGAACCGTCCTGCAAAGAAAGAAGGAGCACCATGCGCGGAAAAGGGAAAGAAAAATGGAAAAAAGAATATGAAGCCTATCGCCTGTTGCTGAGGAGCCTGCCGGGGACCGTGACGGCGCTGTTTGTGCTGTCGGTGTTTGCGATGAACCTGCTGGCCAACAAGAGTATTACGCTGCCGGTTTCCTGGCTGGCACTGGATGCGGGGATCGTGGTGTCCTGGTTTGCCTTCCTGAGCATGGACATGCTGACCAAGCACTTCGGGCCGAAGGCGGCGACGCAGGTATCGGTCACCGCCATCGCCCTGAATCTGCTGTTCTGCCTGCTGATGTATATCGGGAGCCGGATCCCGGGCGTATGGGGCGAGTCGTATGTACCGGGCAGCGAAGCGCTGATCAATACGGCGCTGGACAATACCTTCGGCGGCACCTGGTATGTACTGGCGGGGAGCACGCTGGCGTTTGCGGTGTCGGCCGTCGTCAACAATTTCTCGAACTTCGGCATCGGCCGCCTCCTGCGCGGGAATCCGGATGGCGTGGCGGCATATATTCTCCGTTCCTGGATCTCCACGGCGCTTGGCCAGTTTGTGGATAACCTTGTCTTTGCACTGACGGTCAGCCATGTATTTTTCGGCTGGACGCTGCTGCAGTGCGTGAGCTGTGCACTGACCGGCATGGTGGCGGAGCTGCTCTGTGAGATGCTGTTTTCCGGGATCGGGTATGCGGTCTGCCGGCGCTGGAAACACGAGGGCGTCGGCGCGGCTTACTTTGCCTGTGTGCGGGACGGTGCGGAGCAGGACGGAGCCGGCCGGTAAACCGGAGCGGAGGTGCCGGACCGACCGGAACCCGGCAGAAGGAACCGCGGACACAGGAAAGCGCGGTGGCGGACGCGCGCAGAGCAGAGACCGGAACTCGGAAGACAGGAGGAGAGAGTATGAAGGTATTGATCACCGGCACAAGCCGCGGCATCGGCCGTGCGATCGCGGAGGAATTTCTTGGGAAGGGACATGCGGTGACGGGGATCGACGTGGCACCCGCTCCGTTCTGTGCGGAGCGGTACACGCATATCCTTGCGGATATTGCGGCCGATCCATTGCCGGAGCTCGGGGATGTGGAGATCCTGATCAACAATGCGGGGGTGCAGGACTCGGGGCGTGACATCGCGGTGAATCTGGAAGGAAGCATGCGGGTGACCGAGCGGTATGGGATACAGCCGTCGATCCGGAGCGTGCTGTTCATTGCGTCGTCGAGTGCGCGGACGGGTGCGGAATTTCCGGCGTATGCGGCGAGCAAGGGGGGCCTTGTGGCGTACATGAAGAATGTGGCGCTGCGTGTGGCCGTCTACGGGGCGACCTCCAACAGCCTCTCCCCGGGCGGCGTGCTGACCCCGCTGAACGACCATGTGATCCGGGACCCGGTCCTGTGGGAGCGGATCATGGCGCAGACGCTGCTTCCGAAATGGGCAACGCCGGAGGAGATTGCGGAGTGGGCCTATTTTGTGACGGTGGTGAACCGTTCCATGACGGCGCAGGATATCCTGATCGACAACGGGGAAAACGCCAAGACCGAATTTGTCTGGTAGAAGACGCGCACGTGTGTGGCAGTGTGCGTAGAGGCCGGCAGGGCCGGGAAATGACAAATCTTTCCCGATTTTCAGCAAGGAACCCCCTTTACGGCGGGCCGGGAAGCCTGTACAATAGAGAGGAAGCAAAAAGCGGAGGATGGGAAGATGAAGCAGAACATGTACGAATGGCTGAAGGCGTTGCAGGAGAGCGGGACAAAGCTCCCGCTGCCGATTCTTTCGTTCCCCGGCATACAGCTGGTGGACGGGCTGACGGTACGGGAGCTGGTCTCGGACAGTGCGAAGCAGGCGGCGGTGATGGAGGCGGTAGCCGGTCGTGTGCGTGCGGCGGCGTCGGTCGGATTCATGGATCTTTCGGTCGAGGCGGAATGCTTCGGCGCGGAGGTTGCCTATACGGACGGAGAAGTGCCGACGGTGGTAGGCCGTCGGATTGAGGACGCCGCGGACGCGGAGGCATTGCAGGTCCCGGCGGTGGGTGCGGGTCGCACATCGGTGTATCTGGATGCGGTCCGCATGGCAAAGGAGAAGATCAGCGACCGGCCGGTTTTTGCGGGGATGATCGGCAGCTTTTCTCTGGCGGGGCGGCTGCTGGACGTGACCGAAGCGATGGTGCTGTGCTATACCGATCCGGAGCTGCTGCATACGGTGTTGGGGAAGGTGACGGAATTCCTGATTGCCTACGGCCTTGCCTTCCGTGCGGCGGGCGCGGACGGCATTCTTGTGGCGGAGCCGCTGGCGGGTCTTCTCGGGCCGGAGCAGGCGTCGGAATTTTCGGAGCCCTATATCCGCCGCATTGTGGAGGCGGTACAGAACGAGCATTTTCTGGTCATCTACCACAACTGCGGGAATGCAGCGGTGCAGATGCTGGATTCGATTCTGCGTACGGGCGCGGCAGCGTATCATTTCGGGAACGCGATCCGGATGGCAGAGGTATTGGAGCGTGTCCCTGCGGAGACGGTGGTCATGGGGAACCTGGATCCGGCAGGCGAGCTGCGCAACGGGACGGTGGAATCGGTGCGTGCGGCGACGCAGCGTCTGATGGAGGAGTGCGGCCGGTATGCGAACTTTGTCCCGTCGTCCGGCTGTGACATCCCGCCGCAGGCCAAATGGGAAAACATCGATGCGTTTTTCGAAGCCGTGTCCGAATACTATCGCGGCTGAGCGAAAGGGAGAGGCGACAGAATATGTCGCCTCCCCCTTCTTTTTTCTCTGCATCCCGTTGCGTTTGCGGGCGGCGGGATGCCTCTTGCGTTCCATACATGCGGCGAAGGAGGAGACGGTCGCCACGCTTTTTCTGCTTTTTGCCCGCATTCCAATCGCCGGCCGCCTCCTGCCGGCAGCGTCCTTTCCCTTGAATTCCGCGGCACCCGCCGCCCCGCCCGTTCCGGCGGCGGGTGCCGCTCCCACACGATTTTGCCCCCGTATGGCGCGAACCGTATGCTCCGCCTTCCCGCCGCAGCGTTTTTAAGGTTTTTCGCCAGGCCTTTTTGCAAAAAGGCCGCTGCCTTGCGCCGCAGCGCCCCTTTTTCCCCGATCTCCGCGCCCCCGGCGCCTGGCGCATTGCCGTCACGTTTGAAGAGGACGCCCCCGTGTGTCGGGCGCCCGTCTTTTCCTCCGCCCGCCATGCCCTCGCGCCGCAGCGCCCCTTACCATCCGTATCCCTGTCCGCTGCGCTTTTCCCACGGCGGAAAGATCTGGTGTTCCGCAGTTGACAAACCGGCCTGCGCCGGTCTATAATAAACAAAACGGATACGGTTATCCCCGTTTCCGGAATGCGGAGGACTTTCGCCATGAAACTGATCTGCCCGGGCCCCGGCGAACCGCCGGCACAGCCCGACCCGTACATTCTGCACGCAGAAGACGGCTACTGGATCTACGCGACCGGACCGGACGGCGTCCGGCTTTACCGCTCCCCGGCACTGACCGGACCGTGGCGCTATGAGGGGCTTGCTCTGCGGGAACCGGGAATGAAAGAATTCTGGGCCCCGTGTGTTCTGGAAATCGACGGGCATTACTACATGTATTATTCCTCTTTCCCGGAAAATGAGAGCGACGTGCATCGCGAGGCACTGAAAGTAGCGGAGGCGGAGCACCCGTGCGGGCCGTTCGTCTATCGCAAGACCCTGCTGCCTCCGTTTTCGATCGATGCGCATGTCGTGCGGACGGGAGCGGGACTGTTTCTGTTCTACGCGCGGAACAATTACGACCGTGGACGGGTCGGTACGTATATTGTGGTAGACCGGATGCGCGACCCGTACACGGTGGAGGGCAACCCGGTTGCGGCGGTGGTGCCCACGCTGGACGAGGAAATTTCGGTGCGGGACCATTTCCATCCGGGAGAGCACTGGCACACCATAGAAGGCCCCTTCTATTTCCGGAAGGGGGAGGATCACTTTCTCATGTACTCGGGCAGCAGCTATGGCAACGACCGGTATTTTGTGGGATATGCGACGGCACACGGCGCGGAGGAGGATCTGCGCCGGCTCCGCTTCCGGAAATATCCGTCGGCGGACGTATATGCACCGCTTCTTTGGCGGAATGAGACCGAGGAGGGCACCGGCCATAACAGTGTGGCAGAGGAGAACGGTGTGTTTTATATTGTCTACCACGCGCGGGATGTGGGGGAGCGTCCGCCGTACGATACGCGCACGGCGCGTCTTGGCCGCCTGCATGTGCAGGGGGACCGCCTGACAGTGGAGCGCATCCCCGATCCGCCTGATCCGACCGATCCGTCGTCGGCCTCCGCCGCAGAATCCCGGCGGGGCTGAACCCGCTCCGGCGGCACGTATGTCTTTGCCGTCCCCTGCACGCCGCGCCCCTGAGGCGCCGCGCCCCCAGCGTCCCAACTTTTTGAAAGTTTTTCGCCGGGCCTTTTTTCAAAAAGGCCGCTGTCTTGCGCCGCAGCGCCCCTGTCCTCCGCCCGTCGCGCCCCCTGGGTGCCCCGTCCCCAGCGTCGCAACCTTTTTCAAAGTTTTTCGCCGGGCCTTTTTTCAAAAAAGCCGCTGTCTTGCGCCGCAGCGCCTCTTTTCCT
>CALWTT010000029.1 GCA_944384545.1 uncultured Clostridia bacterium
GTGGGGAAGAACTTTATCCCCAGACGCTTGTAATACCTTTTCGCGGTATCCGCGTCTACCGTCAGGGTAAACAGCGGATCTTCGGGTGTAAATCCCCGATTAGCCCCTCGGGTGTTTAATGTTCGCCTGCGCCGCGGAGAGGCGGGCAATCGGCACGCGGAAAGGCGAGCAGGAAACATAGGTGAGACCGAGATCGTGGCAGAATTCCACGGAAACGGGATCGCCGCCATGTTCACCGCAGATTCCGCAGTGCATATCGGGACGGGTGGACTTTCCGAGCTCCACCGCCATTTTCATGAGCTTACCGACGCCGGCCTGATCGAGCTTGGCAAAGGGATCGTTTTCGTAGATTTTCTTGTCATAGTAGGCGTCAAGGAACTTGCCGGCATCATCACGGCTGAACCCGAATGCCATCTGTGTCAGGTCATTGGTGCCGAAGCAGAAGAATTCGGCCTCTTTTGCGATTTCGTCAGCGGTGAGAGCGGCGCGCGGAATTTCGATCATGGTACCGACTTCATAGCGAAGGTTGGAGGAAGCGGCCTTGATCTCGGCGTCCGCTACTTCTACCACGATATTCTTGACATATTTGAGTTCTTTGACATCGCCGACGAGCGGAATCATGATCTCGGGAACGATGCTCCAATCGGGATGCTTTTTCTGGACATTGAGAGCGGCACGGATGATGGCGCGGGTCTGCATGGCGGCGATTTCGGGATAGGTGACGGCCAGACGGCAGCCGCGGTGACCCATCATGGGGTTAAACTCGTGGAGCGACGCAATGATCTCCTTGATGCGCTGTACGGGCTTGCCCTGCGCTTTTGCGAGTGCCTCAATATCCTTTTCCTCGGTAGGAACGAACTCATGCAGAGGGGGGTCGAGGAAACGAATGGTAACGGGAGCACCTTCGAGTGCCTCGTAAAGCTCTTCAAAGTCGGCCTGCTGGTAGGGGAGGATCTTGGCAAGGGCGGTTTCCCGCTCTTCGACGGTATCCGAGCAGATCATCTCGCGGAAGGCGGCGATGCGCTCCGGATCAAAGAACATGTGCTCGGTCCGGCAAAGACCGATTCCCTCGGCGCCGAGCTCGCGTGCCTTTTTGGCATCGCGCGGAGTGTCGGCATTGGTGCGGACCTGGAGCTTGCGGAACTGATCGGCCCAGGCCATAATGCGGCCGAACTCGCCTGCGATCTGGGCATCGACGGTGGGAATGATGCCGTCGTAGATATTACCGGTAGAACCGTCGATGGAGATATAATCCCCCTCATGATAGGTCTTTCCGGAGAGAGTGAACTTTTTGTTTTCTTCATCCATGAAGATATCGCCGCAGCCGGAAACGCAGCAGGTTCCCATACCGCGTGCGACAACCGCCGCATGCGATGTCATACCGCCGCGGACGGTCAGGATGCCCTGTGCCGCCTTCATACCGGTGATATCCTCGGGCGAGGTTTCGAGGCGGACGAGAACGACCTTCTTACCGGCGGCCTTCCAGGCCTCGGCATCGTCAGCGGTGAAGACGATCTGACCGCAGGCAGCGCCGGGGGAAGCGCCGAGACCGCGTCCGACAGGTACGGCGGCCTTCAGGGCCTTGGCATCGAACTGCGGATGGAGAAGCGTGTCCAGGTTGCGGGGGTCGATCATGAGAACGGCTTCCTCCGGGGTACGCACGCCCTCGTCCACGAGATCGCAGGCGATTTTGAGAGCGGCCTGGGCGGTGCGCTTGCCGTTTCGGGTCTGCAGCATATAGAGTTTACCGGCCTCGACCGTGAACTCCATGTCCTGCATATCGCGGTAATGATCCTCAAGGATCTTGCAGACCTTACGGAACTGCGCGAAAGCCTCAGGGAATTTGGAGGCCATTTCATCGATTTTCATAGGAGTACGGACGCCGGCCACGACATCTTCGCCCTGCGCATTGACGAGGAACTCGCCCATGAGCTTCTTTTCGCCGGTAGCGGGATCGCGCGTGAAGGCAACACCGGTACCGCAGTCATCGCCCATATTACCGAATGCCATCATCTGTACGTTGACGGCGGTGCCCCAGGAATAGGGGATATCGTTATCGCGGCGGTAGACATTGGCGCGGGGGTTGTCCCAGGAACGGAAGACGGCCTTGATGGCGCCCAGGAGCTGTTCCTTGGGGTCGGAGGGGAAGTCGGCGCCGATTTTGGCCTTATATTCGGCCTTGAACTGGGTAGCGAGCTCACGCAGATCGTCGGCGGTCAGCTCGACATCGAACTTGACGCCCTTTTCTTCCTTCATTTTATCGATCAGCTGTTCGAAGTATTTTTTACCGACCTCCATAACGACGTCGGAATACATCTGAATGAAGCGACGGTAGCAGTCCCAAGCCCAGCGGGGATTGTTGGATTTTTTGGCGATGACGTTGACGACTTCCTCATTGAGACCGAGGTTGAGGATGGTGTCCATCATGCCGGGCATGGACGCGCGCGCACCGGAGCGGACCGAAACGAGGAGAGGATTCTCCTTGTCACCGAACTTTTTGCCGGTGATCTTCTCCATTTTCTCGATGTACTCCATGATTTGCGCCATAATTTCGTCGTTGATCTGACGTCCGTCCTCATAGTACTGAGTGCAAGCTTCGGTGGTGATGGTGAAGCCCTGAGGAACCGGCAGACCGATTTTGGTCATTTCGGCGAGGTTGGCACCTTTTCCGCCGAGGAGCTCGCGCATGGACGCATCGCCCTCTGTGAACAGATAGACATACTTCTTGCTCATCTTTGTTTTGGAACCTCCAATATCGAAAATATTTTCTGCAAATGGTCACAAACCCGGCCAAGGCCGCAATCTGCAACGGCCATTATACCATAGATAAGAAAAAAATACCACAGATTTAGGGGAATTTCGGCCTGGGGGTTCTATTATTTACATTTTATTCACAAATTGCTGCAAGGGGAAAAAGGGAAAAAAGGGAAAAAGGAGAATTGCGCAAAGATACAGAAGAAGAAAAGCCGAAGCAGAAATGATAAAGAAGCAAAAATAGGTATGATACAAGACCGGGGAGAAAAAACAGTGGGGCGGCGGGGGAAAAATAAAAACATCGGCCTTGCAAAGCCTGCGCGGATATGCTACAATGAAAGAAAGTATGCAAACAGCGCGGCGGGAACAAGTCGCGGATTGCATACCGACAACCATGATGCTCCCATAGTTAAATGGATATAACAAGCCCCTCCTAAGGGTTAGTTGTGAGTTCGATTCTCGCTGGGAGTGCCAAAAGCGCAAGGAAAACACAAAAAACGCATGAAAAACCGGTATAAAAAAATATCCCTGGATGGGAAAATCCAGGGATATTGCTGAGGATGCCGGGTCACGCATCCGGCCGCCGATTATTCGATGGCCAGATGCCGGGGTTCCGGCAATTTCTCCGCCTTTTTAGGCAAAGTCAGCTTCAGAACACCGTTTTCGTATTTTGCCTTGATGTTATCGGCGTCCACATTGGACACATCAAAGTCGCGGCTGTAACAGCCGTACGAGCGCTCGCAGCGCATATACTTTTCTTTCTTGTCCTTTTCCTCGTGTTCCGAATGCCTTTCAGCCCGGACCGTGAGGATATCGCCGTTTACATCGAGCTGAATATCTTTTTTTTCAAAACCGGGCAGGTCGGCTTCCAGCTCGTAATGGTCGCCCTCGTCCTTAATATCGGTTTTGAATGCGTCCAGTGCTCCGTTTCCGAAGAAACCGAACGGATCCGAGAAAAATCCTCTTTCCCATTCGTCCATCTCGCGGAAAGGATTATACACAGCATGATTTTTTCTTGTATACGGTTTAAGTTCAAACATAATACATACCTCCTGAAAATAAGTGTTCAGGCTTGCGCCCGGATGTAAGATACCTGCCATGCAGAATCACTGCACATCGGTAACCACCTCTTCTTGTAGATGGAAGACCTGCATGGATTCGGTCTTCCTTTCTTTTTACAGCTATTATTATAAAACAAACCTTGTTTTATTCAAGCATCCGGCGGTATAATCATGCTGCGGTTCTTTGTGCTGGCGGCACAAATGAAAAAAGAGAGCCTTGGGAGGCAATATGATAGCAGAACAGTTACTAACGTCCTTTCTGCAAAGCAACAGCCTGTCGGCATTGGTGGAGAGCGTCAGTATCCTTTTTGATGGTCCGGTAATTGTGGTGGATGAAGCATTCCGGATTGCAGCAGCCTTTGCAGCGAATGGATATGACGATCCGGACTACAGGACGGCGGTGAGTCACAGTCAGCTCTCATTTGAAGCGGCGGCGAAAATCAGCGGAAGTTCCGAAGAGATCGGTAAAGACTTTTTTTGCTTTGCGCACAAGGATAAAACCTATCAGGTGGTGGTGCTGCATACCGGGGAAGTCATGACCGGGTATATGATTCTGGTAAAAGGGAACTCGGACAGTGGGATTTCTCCCTCATATGAAAGCGACATGGCTTTTGCGGCGGCACTGGTATCCAAGCAACTGTGCCTTGAAAGGCATTCCCCGGCCTCGAGTACGGCGGAGGAACTGTTGATCACTCTGCTGAGCGGAGAATTTCAGGATGAGGAGCATTTTCGCCTGAAGTCGTCGTCCACATTTTTGTCCGGTTTTCATCCCCGGTGTTTTGCGCTGGTCGCCGTTACCCGAGAGAAAAATGTCCATGCGGCGGATGACGTGTTGAGAAGAAGTTTTGCAAGCAACTTTCACGGTTCCTATCCGTTTTTTTATCGGGATCGGATCGTCATGTTTTTGCATGAGGAGCAAGACAGCAAGCGATTAGAAGATATGGCCGGGAACGAGGGTTTGTGCGTTGTGCTGTCTCCCCGGCTGGAAAGCGTTTTTGCCATGGGACGCATGTACCGCACGGTGTCGGGTGTACTGGACTATCTATTGCTCCGAGGGCGGAAAGGTGTCCTGGTGCAAAGCCGGAAATACGCCATGCTCATGGCATTGCGGGGAATAGAAGATCCGGAAAGTATGATACTGCCGGAGATAAAAGAGATGGGGGAGTATGACGGCAAAAATTTGTCTGAACTGTGCCTGACCCTGTATTATTATCTGATTTGTCATCACTCTCTGGCAGAGACCTGTGAAAGGTTGTATACCCACCGCAACACCGTATTATACAGAATGAAGAAAATAAAGGAAGATTTCGGCCTTGTCCCCGAATTGCCCGAAAATCACGGGAAGTATCTGCTTTCCTGCGCGCTTCTGCTTCTGAAAGCAGGGCATGAGGATTTGTTTGTCGATTGATACGATACAGCGGGCGCTTTTCGTCGGGAAGTGCGTCATGCAAGCAGCCGCGGATGCGGCTGCTTTTTTTGTCTTCCGCGGCGCAAAAGTAGCTTTGCCGACCGTTTCGTCGCCCTTCCATCCGCTCTGGGATTGTTTTTTACTGCAAAGCGTGGTATACTGATTCCATACCGGATTACGGGATCGTGGAAAACGGAGAAAGGAAAAACAAAGAAAGACTATGAATATTGAAACCTTGTTGCAATCGACTCTCAACTGGTTGATGACAGAGGGCGTGCGTGTCGTGGTGTCCCTGCTTTTGTTCTGGCTGTTCTGCAAGATTCTGGATGTTCTGACGCGCAAGACCGAGAACCGCATCCATACCGATAAAGTCGATGCCAACGTCCGGCATCTTTTGGCGGTGTGGTTGCGCCGGATTATCAAATTTCTGGTGTTTGTGTGCCTGCTCGGCTATTGGGGCATACAGACGACGGGAATCTCGGCGGCGATTGCATCGGTGGGTCTGACGATCGGTCTTGCGCTGCAGGGGTCGCTGAGCAATCTGGCGGGTGGTGTTCTGATTATTGTGCTACACCCGTTCCATGTGGGGGACTATGTGGATATTGAGGGTGTCAGCGGAACGGTGGTGGACATTGAACTGTTCAATACTACCCTGACGACGCCGGATAACAAGCAAATCATCATACCGAACGGTGTCTGTTCCAATCAGACAGTCATCAACTACTCAAGACTTCCCACGCGTCGGAATGATCTGGTTTTCAGCATCTCCTACAGCGAGGATCACAATCGGGCCAAAGCGGTGATATTGTCGGTGATGGAGGAGAACGAGAAGATTCTGCAGGAGCCGGCGCCATTTGTGAATATCAAGGAGCACGGGGCAAACTCGATCGATATTCTGGCACGGTACTGGACCCAATCTTCGGATTTCTGGGAGGTGCACTGGTACATGCTGGAAAAAGTAAAGGAAGCCTTTGATGCCAATGGTATTGAAATTCCCTATCCGCAATTGGATCTGCACGTGCGGGACGGCGTACTGACGGTCGAGCAACCGAAGGGTGGTCCGGACGCCGGATAAGCGGTGGAAACGAGTGCAAGATTTTACGGTTTTCTGGCAAGAGAATCGCTTTCTTTTCTAAGGGAAAGCGGCTATAATGTAGGAAGAAAGCCGGATGCTGTACGATGGGGTATACGGCGCACAGAAGATGGAGGGGCTGCGGATGCAGGATTTTGTCAGGATACAGGAGCGGTACCGTGCGTTCTGGAACCGTGAGAACGAAACGCCATTGCTGTGGCTGTGTGCGCCGCGTGCGCATACCGACTATTCACGCGCGCCGCGCCGCCCGGAGAAGACGGAGGACCGGTGGCTGGATTTTGCGTATGTGATCCGCAGCCATCGCGTATGGATGGAGAACACCTATTACGGAGGGGACGCCTATCCGAATTTCATGCCGAACCTTGGGCCGGATATTCTGGGCGCGATCTGCGGCGGGGATATTGCGTTTGGCGAAACGACCAGCTGGGCGCGCCCGTGTGTCGCGGAATGGGAAGGGCATCCGGATATTGTCTTTGACGAGAACAATGTGTGGTGGCAGCGGATCCGTACCCTGACCGAGATGGCAGTGGCGGACAGCCGCGGGGATTACTGTGTGCAGATCACCGACCTGCATGCGGGCATGGATGCGCTGGTTTCTTTGCGCGGTGCACAGGAGTTGTGCATGGATGTGCTGGATTGCCCCGGGCTGTTGCAGCGGTATACCATGCAGGTATACGATGTGTTCCGGGAGGTATATGATCGTCTGTATGCGATCACGTCGCGGCTGGGCATGGGGACGACGAACTGGCTGAACATATGGAGTGACCGGAAATGGTATGTAACAAGCTGTGATTTTTCCTGCCTGATATCCCCGGAGCAGTTTGCGGAGCTGGTTCTGCCGGAGCTGCGTGCGGAACTTTCTTATCTGGACGGATCGGTGTGGCATCTGGACGGGACGCAGTGCGCGCGGCATCTGGATGCGCTTCTGTCGCTGGAAAAGCTGAATGGCATCCAGTATGTAAACAGCGAATTTGACCGCCGCCCGACCGACTATCTTCCGATGATCCGCAAGATCCAGCAGCATGGAAAACTGTTCCAGATGGCGATCGGCCCGGAAGATCTGGATGCATTTCTCACGGAGCTGGAACCGCAGGGCCTGTTTTTGACGGTATCGGTCAAGGACGAGAGCGAAGCGCGGGAGATCGAAGAATATGTGGCGCGATACTATCGGCGGCGCAGGTAAAAATGACAGCCGTCCGGGAGTGGCAGGAGAGAGATACATATGAAACCGGTGGATCTGGAAGCATTTTGGGCGGATGACGCGCTGGCGCACAAAGAAAACTGCTTTTCCAAATCAGCGCCGCAGGTAGCGTTGGGGATCCGGATGAGCGACGAGTGCGTGTTCAGCGAACTGCAGGAAGCAGGGGAGCCGTGGGGATATACGCCGCGGGAGCGGCGGATCGAGCTGAACCGCCGCTACAACGACCTTGCGGAGAAGATCGTAGGCCGGCGGTTGCTGAGCGAGGAATTTCCGGTACGGGAGGAATGCTTTCCGGGGATCCGTCAGATCGGAGAGGTCTTTGGGGGAAAATACATTTTTGACGGGAAAACCACCTGGCTGGAAGGAAGCTGCCGTACGCCGCAGGAGCTGGAAAAGATGCTGGACCGTGTGGACGCGATGGATCTGCGGAGCTTTATTCTGCCGCCGAACTGGGAGCAG
>CALWTT010000030.1 GCA_944384545.1 uncultured Clostridia bacterium
ATACGGCCCGATCCGCCCCGAAGACGGCGGCATCAGCGGCGCCTGGGCCTGGGCGGCCGAACCGTTTCCCTGGGAAGGAGGGATGTAATCATGTGGAGCTATCAGAAACGGCTGCAATACCCCGTCAACATCAAAAACCCGGATGCGCGGATGGCCAAATTGATCCTTTCGACCTTCGGAGGGTCCGATGGCGAGCTCGGCGCATCCCAGCGCTACCTCTCTCAGCGCTATTCCATGCCCTTCAGCGAAGCCGCCGCCGCACTAACAGATATCGGCACCGAGGAGCTTGCTCACATGGAAATTGTTTCCACCCTCGTACTCCAGCTGACGAAGGGGCTTTCGGCCGAGGAGCTGGAAAATCAGGGCTTTGCCGATTACTATGTGGACCATACCGGCGGCATCTGGCCGCAGTCTGCCGGGGGCGTGCCCTTTTCCGCGCTGGCCTTCCAGTCGAAAGGGGATCCGATCACCGATCTCTTTGAAGATATGGCAGCAGAACAGAAAGCCCGCACGACCTACGACAACCTCCTGCGCCTGATCCGCGACCCGGACGTGCGCGATCCCATCAAATTCCTCCGGGAACGGGAAATCGTCCACTTCCAGCGCTTCGGCGAAGTGCTGAACCATGTGCGCAGGCATCTGGACAGCGCCAACTACTATCGCTTCAATCCATCTTTCGACGCCGGAAAAAAATGCATATACGGCCGCCCCGCCGCCCGCAGGCTCCCAAAAAGAGCTGCCGCTGCGCGCCGGCCGCAAAAAAGAGAGCAGCCTATCTGTTGCGTGGAGGCCGCTCTCTTTTTTGTATGACAAAAACCACGCGATAGTCGCGCAGTTGGATAGAGGTTAACCGGTGAGAATAAAAACCCCCCGCATAAGGACACCCTTCGTGAGGAAGTAAGCAAAGCTTATAAAAATAGACTTATAAGGATATTAAAGCCGATAGGTTCATTTTTTTAGAATCTATCGGCTTTATTTCATTCCTTTGTGCAAACGAAAATATGTGCAAATTCTGTTTCTATACAATCCAACAATGTTAGACCGGACTTTATGATGTATGCCTTTGTGTCGGTCGGATTGTCCGGATAAATCTCTATTTTTCTGTCCCCATAATCAATATATTTCTTTTGATTTTTATCAATAGATAAAACAAATCGTCCCGATGTATTTAACAAAGAATAAATTCGGTTGATACATTTCTGTTTATCGGCAATGTGCATAAATGTCAACGAAGAATATATAACATCAAAACTAATGTTAAAGTTATGTTGCATAAAATCATCACAAATTAACTTTACATTTTTATGTGTTGAACAATTGTGCCTTGCCCTGTCTATAGTTTTAGGTGATATATCAATGCCGTAAAAATTCTTGCACAGCGGTATCGTTCTCAATGCTAGACGACCCGTACCGACGCCGATTTCCAAAACACTTTTTGTTTTGTCAAGTCTCATTTCATCGATAAATATTTGCCCGTCATATTTGTTCATATATTCTTTCAAGGGTGCGGGATCGTATACAGGATCGTTATTTTCTTCAATTAGTTTATCATAATGTTCAATGACGCGCATGTTCTTTATTTCCTTATTTTGACTTCATGGTTTTTAGTGAAGAAATCAGCATTCTTCTGATTGCGCCGCATTCATTTTGTAATGACTTGTAGGTATGTTCTGACAAACAATTCGTTTCAAAAAGAAGTTCTAACCAATACTCCGTTTCATAACATTCCTTTTGGGCTATTTCAAGTTTAGCTATAAAATCTTTAGTTCCATGTGCGTATTGTGCTTCGTGCAAATTGGCACCGATAGAAGTGGCAGAACGAAGTAATTGGTTTATTAAAACTGCTTCTTTATGATTTGCTTTCATTTCACGACAGAGAAAAATTATTTCCTTTGCAAATTCTTTCGCCTTATCCCTTAAAACGCTTTCAGCCACAACTATCACCTCTGCATTAATTATATATAAAACACACAAATATTTCAACGGTGTTTTCTGTGTTTGTTTATACTGTCTGAATACAAATTCATTTGGATTTTGGGTGTCAAAATCCGATGCTCGCTAATCTTAAAGACAAAAGAAGTGATATTCCGAGCTAACGCTCGGAGCGAAATTTTCCTTTCGGAAAGTGGTATTGCAAACCTTGTTTGCAGTGGTATTATATTCGCTTACAAAACTCGGCGCAGCCGAATATCACACGGCATAGCCGTATATCACTGCAAAGTAATATCACTCGCCGCAGGCGAATATAACTGAGGCACACTTCCTTACGAAGTGTGCCTCTACGGCCCGCTTTTTTCTTTCTTTTCCTTTTCCCGCCAGTCCCGTCGGCGGAATCAGTTTTCCCAGTTGTGATACACGTTTGTGATGTCGTCGCAGTCCTCAAGCTTATCCAGCAGGTTCTGCATGTTCTCCACATCCTCTTCCGCACTGAGCGTCACATAGGTGGAGGGAACCTTGGCTCGCTCTGCCGACGCAATCGTATAGCCCTTTTCCTGCAAAGTGCTGCTGATTGCATAGACATCCTCGGGCTCGGTATAAATTTCAAAGAAGCCTTCGCCGCTTTCAAAATCGGTGGCCCCGGCTTCGAGCGCTTCCTCCATCAGTTTGTCCTCACCGATCTCGCCGTCCTCATCCTCAATGACAATAACGCCTTTTTCGGTGAAGAGGAAGCTGACGCAGCCCATGCTGCCGAGATTCCCGCCGTACTTGCTGAAAAAGTGGCGGACGTCACCGGCGGTCCGGTTTTTCGAATCGGTGGCAGCCTCGACGATCACGGCCACGCCGCCGGGACCGTAGCCTTCGTAGGTCATCTCTTCGTAGACGGCGCCGCCCTTTTCCATGGATTTGCGGATGGCGCGGTCGATATTGTCGTTGGGGACATTGTTGGCTTTGGCTTTCGCAATGAGTTCGCGCAGTTTTCCGTTGGTGTTGGGATCGCCGCCCCCCTCGCGGACGGCGACGGCGATCTCCTTGCCGATCTTGGTGAAGATGCCGGCCTTGGCGGCGTCGGTCTTTTCTTTTTTATGCTTGATATTGTTCCATTTGCTGTGTCCGGACATAGTATACTCCCTTAAATTTTTTCTGGCGTTTTCATGCAGATGAGCGACAGGGCGCGGCCGAGGACGGTACGGACGGCGTCGGTCATTGCGATGCGTGCGTCGCGCCGCTGTGCGTCGGGGCAGGAGAGGATCTGACAGTCATGGTAGAAGCGGTTGAAGGCGGCGCACAGATCGAGAATGTAGCGTGTGATCTCGGAGGGCTCATAGGCGTCGAGAGCGGCGCGCACGGCTTCGGGGAAGCGCGCGAGCACCTTGATCAGCGCGAGCTCCTCCTCGTTCAGCCCTTGGGCAGAGAAGGCGGCTGCCCCGTCGGCCCTGGCAAGGATGCTGCAGGCGCGGGCGTAGGTGTACTGGGCATAGGGGCCGGTATTCCCGTCAAAGGAAAGCGCGTCTTCCAGGACAAAATTGATGTCGCGCATGCGGTTGTTGAGCAGATAGTGGAAGACGACGGCGCCGACACCGACTGCCTCGGCGATTTCGTCGGGGTTTTCGAGGTCAGGGTTTTTCTCGGTGGCGATTGCCCGGACCTTTTCAATGGCGGCGGCAAAGAGGTCCTTGAGCAGGATGACATTGCCGGTCCGGGTGGCGAGTTTGGAACCGTTGATGCTGACGGTGCCGTAGGGGACATGGACGAGGCGGTCGGCCCAGTCATAGCCCATGAGCTCAATGACCTTGAACCACTGGGCAAAATGGAGGCATTGCCCGGCGCTGGTGACATAGATGCATTTATCAAAGTGATAGGTCTGCTGGCGGTAGACGGCGGCGGCGATATCTCTTGTGGGGTAGAGGGTAGAGCCGTCGCGTTTGAGGATCAGGCAGACCGGCATGTGATAGGCGTCCAGATTCACGACCCAGGCGCCGTCGTCGAGGGTAAGCAGGTTTTTCTCGCGCATGATCTCGATCTGGCGGGGCATTTTGTCGGTGTAGAAGCTCTCACCGTTGTAGGAATCGAAATCGATGCCGAGCAGGGCGTAGGTTTTCCGGTATTCGCGCAGGCTGATGTCGATGAACCATTTCCAGAGCGCGGTATTTTCGGGATCGCCCGCTTCGAGCCTCGAAAATTCCGCGCGTGCTTCGTCGTTGAGGGCGGGGTTTTCTTCGGCTTCGGCGTGGAAGCGGACATAGAGGCGGACGAGCTCGTCGATCTCTTTCTTCTCGACCTCCTCACGGGAGCCCCAGCGCCGGTAGGCGACGATGAGCTTGCCGAACTGGGTACCCCAGTCGCCCAGATGGTTGATGCCGATGCAGTGGTAGCCGGCGAACTGGTGGAGCAGTTTGAGCGAGTGACCGATGACGGTGGTGCCAAGATGACCGATGTGGAAGGGCTTGGCGACATTGGGAGAGGAGTAATCAAGGACAACGGTCTTTCCCTTGCCGCACATGGGAGAGCCGTAGTTGCTTCCGGCGGAGCGGATATCGGACATAACGCGCACAGCGTAGGCGGCGGGGTCTATGAAGAAATTGAGGTATCCGCCGACGGTCTGTGCGGAACGGATTTCGTCACAGGCGAATGTGCCTGCCAGCGCAGCGGCGATGGCGGGGGGAGCTGCGCGGAGGGAACGGCTGAGGCGGAAGCAGGGGAAAGCAAGATCTCCGAGTTTGGGGTCGGGCGGGTATTCCAGCATGGCGGAAAGGTCATCGGGTGCCGGAACGGACGCACCGGGGAAGGCGACAGCGCAGGCGTCGGCCAGCGCCTGGCCCACTTTCTTTTTCAGTACCAGCATAAAACGTCCTTCTTATATTATTTTATTCACACAGAAAGATTAACTCTTATATTGTACACGAAAAAAAGGCATTTGACAAGAGGGGGAAAGGCATTTTCGTGCTTTTTTCAAAAAAAGCGACGGGGTTTTGCGTTTTTCCGTGGCGGCAGACCGTAGCGGAACCCGTGGCGCCGTCCGCCCGTATGCACGTCGGTGCGTCGGGTTTTCCGAATGGCGCGTCACGTCGGGCGCTTCCCCCGCCCGGCGCCCGGACCGTGGTGGGGGCGCGCTATGTTGTCGCCCCACGCTCCGGTCTCCGCAACCTGCGCCATCCTGCGGCATTCGCCGCCCCGCCCGTTCCGGCGGCGGACGCCGCATTTTCTCTCTTGCGCAGCCCGTGTGGCACGAATCCTGCGCGTCGGGCAGATTTCCCGCCGCAGCGGCTATGCAGATTTTTCGCCAGGCCTTTTTGCAAAAAGGCCGCCAGCCCGCGCCGCAGCGCCACCGTATGCATCCGTCCCCCCCCCCGCGCGGCAGCGCCCCGTGTTTCATCCGTATCCCCGGCGCGGCGGCGCACCGTACCGATCTCCCCGCCCCGTGGCGCCCGCCCCGCAACCATTATTCCAGCACCGGACAACCTTTGCCTCGCCCGGCGCCCGGATCGTGGTGGGGGGACGCACTATGTTGTCGCCCCACGCTCCGGTCTCTGCATTCTGCGCCATCCTGCGGCATCCGCCGCCCCGCCCGTTCCGGCGGCGGGTGCCGCCTTTTCGCTCCCGCTCCGCCCGTGTGGCACGAATCCTGCGCGTCGGGCAGATTTCCCGCCGCAGCGGCTATGCAGATTTTTCGCCAGGCCTTTTTGCAAAAAGGCCGCCAGCCCGCGCCGCAGCGCACCGTATGCATCCGTATCCCCGGCGCCGCAGCGCGCCGTATCGCATCCGTCCCCCCGCGCGGCAGCGCACCGTACCGATCCCCCCTCGCGGCAGCGCTCCTGTCCGCGCCTCTTGCACCATCCCGCGGCACCCGCCGCCCCTTCTGCGCGTAGCGCCTGTCGCTTGCCCCTGGGTCAGTTCAATAGCGGTTGATGGGCAGATCCTCGTTGTCGGTTCCGCGCTCTACCTTCTGTATCGTCGCATAATACTGGTTCTCCGGCGTGATCTCGATCCGTACCCGCTCTCCCGCCTCCCGGCCCATCAACGCGCGCCCAATCGGGGAGTCCTGGCTGACATACCCCTTGGTCGCGTCCTGCCGGATGCTGGTCACCAGCTGGATCCGCCGTACTGCCCCGGTGCGCTCATTCAGATACTCCACATAATCCAACAGCCCGATGCCGCGGCGGTGCGGGTTGTCGCGGACGACAATCGCTGTGCGCAGAAGCCCTTCCAGGTACCGGATCCGGCTTTCGTTGCGGTTGCGCTCGTATTTTGCCTGCTTGTATTCGGCGTTCTCGCTCAGATCGCCATATTCCCGGGTCCTCTTCACTTCTGCGTGCAGTTCCGGCCCCAGTACATTCTTCCGATGATGCAGCTCCTCCTGTATCTTGCGGATGTCCACTTCGGTCATTTCGTTTTTCATAGCCATTCTCCTTTTTAGGGTAAAGACGAGTATAGCATAAACTGCAACGAAAAGCAAGAGCGGAAATCTTGACTTTTTTTCGCTCTGCGCCTAAAATAAGAGAAAAAACAAATGTGCGGGGCAGAGAGAGCTATGAACGAAGAAGAGAAAGAGCGGAAACGCTATCGGGAGCTGGCAGAGGCGGCATACCGCCGGGGGCGGACGGTTTTTACGGAATTTCTGGGACTTTCGGAGCTGGATCGTTTTCTTGCGGCGGCGCCGGATTTTCCGCCTGTCGGATATACGCTGTTCGGGGGCGCGGAGGGGTGCGAACGGGTAATGGCACGCTTCGGGGAAGAGGAGAGCCTTGGCTATCCGCCGGAGCCGTTTCCGATTGCATGTCTGCATGCGGTGCTGACCGGACGGGGCTTTGTGCCGGATCTGACGCATCGCGACGTGCTGGGTGCACTGATGCATCTTGGGATCCGGCGGGATATGCTGGGGGATATTTTTCCGACGGAGGACGGCGCATATTTTTTCTGCACGCAGAAAATCGCACCTTTTCTGCTGACGGATTTTGTGCGAGCCGGGCGAAGCGGCGTGGTTTGCCATGAGGAGGCGTTTCCGCCGGAGCTGGCGGCGCCGGCACCGATCCCGGCGGAGATACAGGTGGCCTCGGAACGGCTTGATGGGATCCTGGCTCATGCGTTCGGCCTCTCCCGTGCGGAGGTGCAGGATTGCTTCGCTGCGCGGCGGGTTTTTGCGGACGGACGTCTGTGCGAAGATCCTGCGGCACATTGCCAGGCCGGTCGGATCCTGACTTTGCGCGGAAGGGGGCGGGTGCGCTATGTCGGTGTGCTCGGCACTACCAAAAAAGGCAATCTGCGCGTGTGCATTGAGCGCTACCGATAGAAGACCCCGTGTGGCGTGAACCTTTTCCCGCCGCGGCGGGTTGGAAGGTTTTTCGCCAGGCCTTTTTGCAAAAAGGCCGACAGCCCGCGCCGCAGCGCTCCTGTCCACGCCTCTTGCACGCCCCTGCGACAATCGCCGCGCCGCGCCGCCCGCCCCGCAGCCGTTATTCCAGCGTCGGGAACCCTTTGCCTACCCGCTCCGGCGGTAGCATCGCGCCGGGCGCTGCCCTGTCCGTTTCCGTGCCGGTATTGCCGGCTTTTCGGATGACGCCGTACACCCGCCCGCCGTATGCTCCGGTGGCAGCGCCTGTGCATCCTGCATCACCCCGAGGCATCCGCCGCCCCGCCCGTTCCGGCGGCGGATGCCTCTCCTACGCGATTCCGCCCCCGTGTGGCGTGTATCCGCCCCGGCGCAGCCGGCTTTTTTGCTTTTGGGAGCAGAATCCCGCTTGTGCTTGCTCGGACGCCCGCCCCACAGCACACCGGCCTGTCCCGCCGCGGCGGGTTGGAAGGTTTTTCGCCAGGCCTTTTTGCAAAAAGGCCGACAGCCCTGCGCCGCAGCGCTTTTGCCTCCGCCTCCTGCGTCCTCCGGCGGCAGCGCCACATTGCCCACGCACACTTCCTGCTGCCGCGTTCCGGTTTGCACCTCGGCTCGCCCTGCGCGCGTCCGCCGCCGGAACGGGCGGGGCGGCGGACGCGCTGCGTTTTGGGCTTCTGTCTGCATGGCCTCAGCTGCTCGCTCCGGACCGGCGGCGGACGTGCCGGTTGTCTAAAATGAATAAAATTGCGATAAATTGTAAAACTTTCGGGAGCGCTTGTATTCGACAAATCCATTTGCTACAATGAGAATGTAAAATCTTATAATTTTGAAAAGCACAGCGAGGAGGCCAACATGAAATTTGTCGAAATGAATCCGTATGTACGTATGGCGGAGGAGCTGACTCTGACTCCGGACACGGCGCCGGTATGCGGATACGATTCCCGATTGTTTTATGTGGAAAAAGGAAAGAACCGTCTTGTGACCGACGCGGAGGAGATTCCGCTGTCGGAGGGGCGCTTTGTGTATCTGCCGGCGGGATGCCGGTATGCATTTGCAGAGTCACGCAGTCTGACGTTGCTTCTGATTGCCTTTGACGGTGACTGGAGGTATGCGGAGCAAAGCGATCCGATCCCGGTGGCAGCGGCGGAGGACTGGGATGCGTCTGCCTGCCACAGGATGCCGGACTGCGAGGACTATCCGGATTTTGGCGCGACCTTTTCGGTCCGCGCAGAGGAAGCGGTGCGCGAGGAGCTTGCAGCGTTGGTCCGGGAATTCGGAGAAAAGAAGCGCCTGCGCGCAGAGCAGGCCTCGGCGCGGCTGAAGCTGGTTCTTGCGGGGATGCTGCGCAGTCGTCTGATCGGTTCCCGTGCGGAGGAAGCGGTGGCGAATGTACTGGGCTATATCCGGGAACACTACCGGGAGGAAATTCCCAATCGTGCTTTCGGCGCACTGACAGGATACCATCCCTACTATCTGAACAAGCTGATGCTGGAGGAGACGGGACAATCCCTGCACCAGCATCTGGTCTCGTACCGGATCGCAGAGGCGGAGCGCCTGCTGCTTGCTACCGATATGACGGCGTCGGCCATTGCGGAGGCGACGGGATTCGGTGGATTGCCTGCCTTTTCGGCGTCCTTCAAGAAGCAGGTAGGCGTATCACCGGCGGGATATCGGCAGCGGGAACGCACCCGTCGGATGTTGTGACGGAGGCGCCTGTGAGCACGTATACTACCATGCTGGAGGGAGGGCTGTACAGCTGTCAGGATGAGGAGCTTTCCCGTTTGCAGACCGCGTGCCTTGAAAAGCTGTATGATTACAATGCGACCCGTCCGAGTGAGGGCGCCCGTCGGGAGGCACTGCTGCGCGAGATGTTCGCCGAACTGGGTGAGGGCTGCTATATAGAGCCGCCGCTGCATGCAAACTGGGGTGGGCGGCATGTGCATTTCGGCCGCGGGGTATATGCGAATTTCAATCTGACACTGGTGGACGATACGCATATCTATGTGGGAGACCGGACAATGCTGGGACCGAATGTGGTGCTGGCAACGGCTGGGCACCCGATTCTGCCGTCTTTGCGGGAGCGTGTCTTCCAGTACAACCGCCCGATCCGGATCGGGCAGAACTGCTGGCTGGGTGCGGGCGTGATCGTGCTGCCCGGGGTTTGTATCGGCGACAGAAGCGTAATCGGGGCGGGCAGTGTGGTGACACGGGATATTCCAGCGGACGTGGTGGCGGCGGGTGTGCCCTGCCGCGTCCTGCGTCCGATCGGAGAAAGAGACCGGCGTTACTATTACCGGGAAGATCCGATCCCGCCTGCGTATATCGAATAGACCGGCGTACAGCGTCGGAAACGGGAGGCGGCTGTCCGGTCCGGGACGGATATCGCCTCTGTCAAGCATAAGGAGACAGAGCATGAACGAAGAAAAGCAGAATACGGGTACCGGGGAGCGGATCCGCATTGGGAATTCCTGCCTGACGGTGGAGATCTGTCTGCGGGGCGCAGAGCTGTATGCGGTGCGGCCAGCCGAGGGAGGAGACTCCTATCTGTGGAGCGGGGATCCGTCTATATGGAGTGGGCGTGCGCCGATTCTTTTTCCGATCTGCGGCGCGCTGCGAGAGGATACCTATATGCACGAAGGCGTGCAGTACCGGATGGATAAACACGGATTTGCCAGCGGCATGCGTTTTGAAGCGGTGGAGACCGGCAGGGAGCATGCAGTGCTGCGTCTTGAGGACAGTGAGACGACGCGTGCCATGTATCCGTTCTCCTTTGCGTTGACGGTGCGGTATGCACTGGCGGAGCGCACGCTGGAGGTGACATATGCGGTGGAAAACCGCGGCGGGGAGCCGCTGTATTACAGCATCGGCGCACATGAGGGCTTTGCGTTGCCGGAGGGGGTGCGCGCCTATGAGGTGCATTTTGACGAGAGGGAGGACATGACGGCAGCGGACCTTGCCGGCCCCTATCTTGCGGGGACCCATCGTCGGATCCTTCCGGAGGACGGCCGTGTCCTGCCCCTGGATCCGGAGCAGTTTGTTCCGGACGCCCTGATTTTTCTGGCGCCGGCGTCGCGCGGTCTTTCGCTGTGCCGCAGGGACGGGACACGGGTGGTGCGCGTGGAATTCCCGGATTTTCCGCACCTGCTGCTGTGGCAGGTCAGCGGCGCTCCGTTTCTGTGTGTGGAGCCCTGGAGTGGATTGCCGGATTATACGGACAGCAGCGGTATTTTGTCGGAAAAGCCGTCGATTACGGTGCTGGCGCCCCACGCGACGCATCAGTACCGGCACCGCCTGATTTTCGGCGCGCAGCCGACCATGTAACGCCCGTATGCTCGGACGCATCTTACCCGTTCCCCACGGTCGGCATGGCATTGCCGGTTCGGGTGTCGGTTGCCACCTCCTTGTGTTTTCTCCTCCGCGTGGAGAACGTGTGACCTGAAGTCGATCGGGCACAGCAGGGAAACCCCTTATTGGTCGTCCCCGCAACAGACTTTCTTTGCATAGGCATCCCCTCCCCGCCGCAACGCTTTTGCAGTTTTCGCCAGGCCTTTTTACAAAAAGGCCGACAGCCCGCGCCGCAGCGCACTGTACCGATCCCCCGCGCCGCAGCGCCTCAGCCTCTGCTTCTTGTACCGTCCCGCGCCTCAGCGCTTCTGTCCTCCGCCTCTTGCACAATCCCGCCGGCTCCTCCGGACCACTTATCCATTGCGCCGCCGCGTCAGCTCTTCCAGGGACAGCCCGTAGCGGTTGGCAATATCACGGGCATAGCTCTTTCCGTCCGGCTTGGTCCGCCGGATCCGGTAGGAACGCTCCCCCTCTTCCATGCCGGCCACCAGCGTGTCGGCCCGCGCCGTTCCGCCTGCCTCGCGGATACGCGCGTTGATATCGTCCAGTGAGGCCGCCAGCTCATGCAGGTGCGTCGAGAAAATGCAGCGGCAGCCGACCAGCCCGAACCCGCAGAGAATTTCCGCGGCAATATAGGACGCCTCGTAGGCGCCGGTCGAGGAGAGCGATTCGTCCAGCAGAACCAGGGAATCGCCGGTCACATGATCGAAGATCTCACGCAGCCGTGCACATTCCTCGCCAAGACGCCCCTTGTCGATGGTGTCCTCGGCCCCCTCGGGGAAATGCGTGAAAATGCCGTCGACGGGCGAAAGCTCGGCCTCGCGTGCAGGGACCGAAAGGCCAAGCTGTGCCATGGCCTGCAGCTGCCCGACCGCACAGGTGATGACCGACTTTCCGCCGCGGTTGGGCCCGGTCAGAATAAAAATCCGTCCGTTGTCGTCAAAGTCAAATTCGTTTTCGACCATCGTATCGGTAACCTGCAATGCGACATCGGGATTGTACAGGCCGACGGCATGCAGCATCTTTTTCCCGATGGGGGCAAGGGTCGGGCGGCAGAGGGGCAGGCCGCGCGCATGCAGCGAGCGGAGCAGAGCGGCGCCGCGGACAAGAAACTCAATCTCGGGAAGAATGCGCAGGAGAAAATCGGTATTTTCCAGGACATAATGCCCGACGATCTTCCGCCAGGCGCGGACGGAGGAGCGGAAAACATCACCGAGTGCATTGTAGAAGGCGTGGTTGAGCGCGTCACGCCGATTCTCCGACTGGCTTTTATCAAAGGGTAGCAGGTTGGCGATACAGGTGAAGCTGTCGTTGCGGAAGCTCATACGCAGGATACGGTCGAGCAGCTCGCCGGATTTGAAGGGCTCGGCATTGACCGAAATCACGCCGGCGGAGCAGGGGCGCAGGCGCTGATCGAGATTGACACCGATCGTAACGCTCTTCACCTCGCGGATGCGGGAGGAGAGCTGTCCGAGCTGGCGGTTCAGCTCCTTATAATATTCGCTCTCGGACAGCTCGGCGATCCGGTCAAAGAGACGGAGGAAGGCGCGGCTTGTGACCTTGTCGCGCAGCGGGAGACTGCCGCGGGCCAGCCCGTCGACACAGCTGATATACAGCTCGATCTCGGTGATGCTGTACAGATAGGATTCGCCGCTGGTCTCATATTCCTCGTCCATGCGGCGCAGTTCCAGAATGTCGGAGAGAATCGGAATGGAATCCTGGAGCAGCGCTGCCAGCTCGGGCAGGCGCATCAGATCCTCAAAGATCTCCTGGCGGTAGGCAATGACCTCGGGGTCGGTGGTAAAGAAGTCGGAGAGCGCGGCGCCGTTGAGGGGAAGCATGCGATAGAGGCCGAGCTCGGTGCAGACGGTCTCACTGATATCCGGCCGGTTTTCCTTTTGCAGGGCGGCGGCGGCGCGCGTCTGGTCCGGATAGAGAAGACTGAGAAAAACGGAATCCATATGGAGATATCCTCGCTTCTGTTTCTGTTGATTTTACTGATTCGACGCGCATATAATCTACGGAGTATACGCGCATCTGCATGTACGGGTTTTACACGCACTGCGGTCATTGTAGCATATTCTGCGCACCGTGTAAACAGTTTTTTGTGAACAGCATACAAAAATCCGGCGCATGGCGGGGAAGCCCCACTTGTTTTTTCCGGATGCGGATGTTATAATAAAGATACGATTCCCCCAAACAGCGCACGGACAACGTGTCGTATTCCGGTGTTTTTCCCCGCAGAAAGATGCGTGGCCGTGTGTATCAACGGAAGGAGAAGGCCATGACAAAATCATCGCAACTGTTACGAACCGCGCTCTGCCTTTTTCTGCTGTGCGCCATGCTGGTGCTGAGCGGATGCCCGGGCGGTACGCCTCCGGCAGGCAACGGAACAACGAGCTCTACTGCTACGACGGGGGGCCAGAAGCCGGATACGCCCGGCGAGGATGCAACACCGACGGAGGAGGCGTCGCGCCTGCAGGGGACCGCGTATCCGGACGCAGCGGCACCTGCCGGAGCCGGTGCATCGCTTGCGGCGGATTCGCTTGCCATGACCGGTCGGATCCCGGCGGAGAGCGGGATTGTGGAAACTACGGCGAGCGGCTTTTTCAATCTGTTCCGCCGGAACGGGCTGGTGGAAAATGCGACCTACCGCATTACGGACGGAGCTCCGGTTGTGTTCAGTGACAGCATGGGAATGACCTATGACGGAAAGAATGTGCGGCTTCTGAGCGATGCGGGCATAGAGATCCGCGCGGTGACCGACTTCACGCTGAAAAACCTGACACTGATCAGCGCAGGTACGGGGATCACGGTTTCCGGCTCGACAGACGTGACGTTCTCCGGCGTGGAGGTCGCGGGGACGGCCGGAACGGCGCTGGCACTGGATGGGGAGAGCGTGCGCGTTACCCTGTCGGATTGCCGCGTGGCCGGGAAGAACGCGGTGGTTTCGGCCTCGGAGGACTTGTATATTCTGGACAGCGCTCTGTATGCGACGGATACGGCGCTGACCGATCGTGCGGCAGAGCTTGGCGTATTTCTGCGCCGGAGTCTGCTTATGGGGGAGAAGACCGGGCTGCTGCTCTCTTCCAGCCAGGCGGACATCCGCTATGCCGACATTTCAGGACCTGCGTCGTCGGTGGCGGTGCGCGGTGAAGCGGGGGCACGCGAGATCCTGTTCGCCTACTGCCGCTTCTCCGGGAGTCAGCTGTCGGTGCATCTTTCGGAGGTGACGAATGCGGTGGTGCTGTTCAGCGGCCTGACCAACCTTCTGGCGGCGGACAGCGAGAGCGTATTCGTGTGTGAGAACACGGTGAGCGGCGAGCTTTCGTTTTCCGGGAACCGCTACCTGCTGATCAACCGCAATGCGGTGGAGGAGGGGCGGATCCGCGACCAGGACAACGAATACGGAAGCGGGGATACGATCCGGGATCTTGACGCGCGCGCGGAGGCGGGCGCGAATGAGGATCTGCTGCCGCAGGTGAACAAGGAGCTGTTTGTCGGGCGCCCGCGTGCGGAATATGTACGGACCGAGGATCGGGAGGCAGAACAGACACTCCCCTATCAGATGATGTACGGCGAGGAGCGGAACGGTGTATTGATCGTCGCGCCGGGGGCGTATGTTCTGAATCAGACGATTATGCTGGGGATCGAGAACAGCGGACTGAAAGTGTATGCCTATGGTGTTCTCGGGGAGAAGAATTCGTACAGCACGGCGGTGATATCGGCGTATGCAGTACAGGGACTGGAAATCCGGGGCCTGTTTGTCGATTATGTATACAACACAACGGGTCAGGGTGTGGTACTATCCAAGAATGCCGCTGCGAATACGGTGACGATTCTTGCGGGTGCGGGCATGCTCCCCGACTGGACGGATGAGATCTATTACAACTGGCGCGATCCATACGGTTCGTCGTACGGTTACCGGGCGGGACATGCGGAACCGTATGCAGACATGGGCCTTCAGGACGTGCAGTACAATCCGGAGACCCGGCGGATGACGCTGACATACAGCGCATCGAATTTTGCCATGATCCGGGTCGGGGATACAATCTGTATCCGTGGGAAGGGCTCGGGCGGAACGATGCTGGAAAATTGCAGGGATGTGGTTCTGGAAGACATGACGATATACGGTGCGGCGGGCTTTGGCTTCCATGAGACCTATTCGCAGAGCCAGACGCTGATGCACCGGGTGGCGGTGACGACGGGACCGTCGCCGATCATCACCGAAGAAGAATACGAAGCCTATGCGGATCTTGGCGCATTTTATGAGTTGGATTTTTCGGTGTGGCAGGACGAAGAAGGCAGGTACCGCGGTACGCGGCGGAAGATCTCTACGGTGGATGCGACGCATACGACCGGCGCGGTAGCGGGGACGCGTGTGGTGTCCTGCGTGTTTGAGTCGATGTGCGACGACGGAACCAACCAGGGTCACATATACGGCCTTTTGCAGGACTATACGGAGAACGGGAACGGGACGGTCACGCTGCGGTACGGAGCCAACGGCGGACGGAGCTGTGTCCCGTTTGTCAAGGGACAGACGGTACATGTGTATACACCGGACGGCCGTCTGATCTGCGAGACGCCGGCGCTCTCGGCGCAGAGAAACGCGGGCATCCTGTATGAGGTGGATGTCGCCGCATCGGACTGCAATCTGGCATTGCTTTCGGATTATACGCTCGGCGTGGACCGGATTTTTGTAGACAATCTTTCGCGTGCCTCGGATGGATTTTACTTTGACAACACCGTAGTGCGGAACATCCGTTCCCGCGGTCTGCTGCTGAAATCGTCGGATGCGACGGTGCGGTACTGCACGCTGGTGAATATCGGGATGGGAGCGATTGCGGTCCATTATGAAGCGGACTGGGGCGAGGCGGGGATCAGCCGGAATCTGGTTCTCGAAAACAACTATATAGAGAACACCGGATATTACAATCCGGAGAACCGGATTTATGCGGCCATATCGGTGTACGGTCTCAACCAGGTGAGCAGCGATGCGGATTACATGCTGTACCGGAACATCCGGATCAGTGGGAACCGCATTGTGAACCGCGGAGTGGAGTATGCGATGAGCATCAACTCAGCCATGGATGTCGAGATCACGGGGAACGAAATCGGAGCGTCGGAATACGATGCATCGGGCGCGCCGATTCTGCTCTATTATGTGCGTGACATCCTGCTCGCCGACAATATTTTTCCGGAAGGAATGACCGACGCGGCAGCCCGCGTGGAAACCGACCATGCTGCGTCGGTGACCGGCCCGGATGTCGGGGGGACGGTTCCGGAGACATGACGCGCGGAGCGCGGTTTTCCCGGGAGCCCATATATGGGCTCCCGGTTTTTTCTACATAGCGATTTCCCCCCCGCCGCCGCGTTTTTCGGGTTTTTCGCCAGGCCTTTTTGCAAAAAGGCCGTACTCCCCGCGCCGCAGCGCACCGTTCCGTACTCTCTATCCCTCCCGCCGCGGCGCACCACCCCCCACGCCGCAACATTCTTGCCCCCCACGCTTCCTGCATCATCCCGCGGCACCCGCCGCCCCGCCCGTTCCGGCGTCGGATGCCGCCCCCACACGATTCCGCCCCCGTACGGCGTGAATCATGCCGCCTAGCCTCCCCGCCGCAGCGTTTTTCGGTTTTTTCGCCAGGCCTTTTTGCAAAAAGGCCGTACTCCCCGCGCCGCAACATTCTTGCCCCCCACGCTTCCTGAATCATCCCGCGGCACCCGCCGCCCCGCCCGTTCCGGCGTCGGATGCCGCCCCCGTGCGTTGTGAAACCGAAAAGCACGACGGCAAAAGGAGCGGGCCGGCATCGCCGACCCGCTCCTTTCCTGTTGTTTGCCGTGCCCCGGATTCTTTCATCATCGCGGGGCTCAGTACTCGATCTGTCCCTCGTATACCAGATGCGCATCCCCGCTGAGCAGGATGCCCTCGTCGGTATAGCGCACCAGCAGATCCCCGCCGGGCTGCTTGACGGTGATGTCGGTCCCCTTGCGGCAGAACCCGTTCTCAACGGCAGCAACCACCGCGGCACAGGCGCCGGTCCCGCAGGAGGGCGTCTCGCCGTTTCCGCGCTCGAATACCCGGATCTTCAGCGTGGTCTCGTTGACCACCCGCACAAATTCGGTATTGGTCCGCGCAGGGAAGACCGGATGATGCTCGAAGAGCGGTCCGAGCACCGACAGATCGAGCGGATCCACCCGATCGCAGAAGACGACACAGTGCGGGTTCCCGACCGAGCAGCAGCTGATGCGGTAATGCTTTCCGCCCACCTCAAGGTCGCGGTCGATGACCCTGTCACCGGGGAGCAGACAGGGAAGCGAGGCGGGGGAAAGATCGGCCTTCCCCATATCCGCACAGACATAGCTGACCTTTCCGCCGGTCAGATACAGGTGCAGATGGTGGATCCCGTCGCCGGCCTCCACGGTGACCTCGTCCCCGTGTACATAGCCCTTGTCGTGGAGATATTTGGCGGTGCAGCGGATACTGTTTCCGGCCATGTGGCCTTCGCTGCCGTCGCCGTTGAAGATGCGCATGCGTGCGTCAGCCTTTTCGGAGAGCTCTATCAACACAATCCCGCATCCGCCGATGCCGCGCGTACGGTCGCAGACGCTGACGGCCAGCGCCTCGGGACAGGTAATGCGCCCGTCAAAATTATGGAAGAAGATATAATCGTTGCCCGCGCCCTGCATTTTGGAAAAGGGCAGCAGAAGCCGCTCCTTGCGCAGATGCGCAATGTCGACCAGCTCGGTGTTGTATTCGTCAAAGCGCCCCGCAATGACATCGGCCAGTGCACCGGCGGTGTCGAGGGAGGTCAGGCAGACGATACCGAGAGAGAGCGCCCGGCGGTGCAGGGCAATATAGTCGTCAAGCGTGCTGTCGTAAAGCGCCCCGGTGTATACGATATAGGCAATTTTCCCGGAGGCGAGCAGGGCGAAGGTGGCATCCCGGTCGTCGGCCATGTCGGGTACGCGCGTGACGTCGATGCCGAGGGCGGCCACGGCGTCGGCGGTGTCCGGCGTCGCGAACAGACGCATGCCGAGATCGTCCAGTTTTTTGGCAAGGCCTACGATTTCGGGCAGGTCATGCGCTTCCACACTGAGATAGACGCCGGTGGCCTCGCCGCGTTCGGGATGACGGATGCGGAAGCCGGCCGCGGTGAAGCCCTTGAACATGGCCTCCGGCAGGGTCCTGCCGACACCAAGGACCTCACCGGTCGATTTCATCTCCGGCCCGAGATAGGCATTGACATCGTTGAGCTTTTCAAAGGAGAAAACCGGCACCTTGACGGCGAAATAGGGGGGGATGGGAGCCAGTCCGGTGCCGCAGCCGAGGGAAGCGAGCGTGGCGCCGAGCATGACGCGCGCGGCGATGTCGACCATCGGAACGCCGGTCACCTTGCTGATATAGGGAACGGTGCGGGAGGCGCGCGGGTTGACCTCAATGACATACAGCTCGTTGCCGTAGATCAGATACTGAATATTGACCAGCCCGCGTGTTCCGAGTGCGAGGGCGAGCTTGGTGGAGCAGTCGATGATCTTTTCGACCATACCGTCGTGAATGCCGTAGGGAGGGTAGACGGCGACCGAATCTCCGCTGTGGATGCCGGCGCGTTCGATGTGCTGCATGATGCCGGGGATCAGGACGTCCTTTCCGTCGGAGATGACATCGACTTCGAGCTCGGGCCCCATCATGTATTTGTCGACCAGCACGGGGTTTTCGATCCCGCCGGCGAGGATGCGCTGCATATACCGGCGGGCCTCGGCCTCGTTGTGCACAATCTGCATGTTCTGGCCGCCGATGACATAGGAGGGGCGGAGGAGCACGGGATAGCCAAGCCGCTGTGCGACCGAAAGCGCTTCCTCGCAGGAGCGGACGGCACTGCCCGGCGGGCGGCGGAAGCCGAAGCGTTCGAGCAGCGCATCGAACTTTTCCCGGTCCTCTGCGGTATCGATCCCCTCAGCGGAGGTGCCGAGAATCGGAATGCCCTGTCGGTGCAGGAAGCCGGTCAGACGGATCGCGGTCTGGCCGCCGAAGGCGACTACGACGCCGATCGGTTTTTCCACCGCAATGATGTTCATCACATCTTCGGGGCAGAGCGGCTCAAAGTAGAGGCGGTCGGCGATGTCGTAGTCGGTGGAGACGGTTTCGGGGTTGTTGTTGACGATGACGACGTCGTAGCCGCATTCTTTGAGGGTCATAACGCAGTGGACGGAGGAATAGTCAAACTCAATGCCCTGGCCGATACGGATGGGTCCGGATCCGAGCACCATAATGGTGGGACGGCGGCTTTTTTCCGAAAGATAGGCGCGTGCCTCGCAGAATTCGTCATAGGTGGAGTAGAAATAGGGGGTTTCGGCATCGAACTCGGCGCCGCAGGTGTCGACCATGCGGTAGGAGGCGGGGCGTCCTGCGGGCAGATCGGCGCCAAAGAGGCGGCGGATCGCCGCGTCGGTATAGCCGGCCTTTTTGGCGCGGAGCCAGAGCGCGTCGGAGAGCGGACCGGCGGCCATTTCGCGTTCCAGCGCGTGGAGGCCGTTCAGCTTTTCGAGGAAGAACTCGTCGATGCCCGTGATCCGGTGGATTTCCTCTACGGAGATGCCGGCGCCCAGCGCTTCAAATACGGTGAAGAGACGTCGGTCGTCCGGCCGCGCAAGGCGGACGGAGAGGGGTGCGTCGTCAAGGGGCGGTGCGTGCAGGGTGTCAAGACCGATCTCGGCGCCGCGGATCGCCTTCATGAGTGCGGCCTCAAAGGAGGAGCCGATGGCCATGACCTCACCGGTCGCCTTCATCTGGGTGCCGAGCGTGCGGCTGGCTCCGGCGAATTTGTCAAACGGCCACTTGGGGAACTTGACACAGACATAGTCGAGGGTCGGTTCAAAGCAGGCGCAGGTTTTGCCGGTGATGTCGTTGCGGATCTCGTCGAGCGTGTAGCCGAGCGCGATCTTGGCGGTGATTTTGGCGATGGGATAGCCGGTGGCCTTGGAGGCGAGGGCGGAGGAGCGCGAGACGCGCGGATTGACCTCGATGACGGCGTATGCAAAGCTCTCAGGGTGGAGGGCGAACTGACAGTTGCAGCCGCCGACGATCCCGAGCGACTCGATGATCCGCAACGCCGCTGTGCGGAGCATCTGATATTCCCGGTCGGCGAGGGTGAGGGCGGGGGCCACGACGATGCTGTCGCCGGTATGGATGCCGACCGGATCGAAGTTTTCCATGGAGCAGACGGCGATGGTATTGCCGGCGGCGTCGCGCATGGTTTCAAATTCGATTTCTTTCCAGCCGCTGATATACTTTTCCACCAGGATCTGTGTGATGGGGGAGGCGTCCAGGCCGGTTTTGGCGGCCGCGCGCATCTCCTCTGCGGAATGGGCGACGCCGCCGCCGGCGCCGCCGAGAGTATAGGCGGGGCGGATGATCACGGGATACCCGATGCGCGCGGCGGCCTCGCAGGCATCCTCCACATTTTCCGCGATGGCGGAGGGAATGGTGGGCTGCCCGATGCTCTCCATCGTCTCCTTGAAGAGCTTGCGGTCCTCGGCGCGGCGGATGGCGTCGACATTGGAGCCGATGAGACGGACCCCGTGTGTTGCAAGGAAGCCGTCCTCTGCCAGCTCCGCCGCGAGGGTCAGGCCGGTCTGGCCGCCCAGCCCGGCGAGCAGGCTGTCCGGCTTCTCCTTCTCGATGATGCGCCGGAGGGTGGGCAGCGTGAGCGGTTCCAGATAGATTTCATCGGCAAAGGCGCGGTCGGTCATGATGGTGGCGGGATTGGAATTGACCAGCACGACGTTGACGCCGGCCTCATGGAGGACGCGGCAGGCCTGTGTGCCGGCATAGTCGAACTCGGCCGCCTGCCCGATGACGATGGGGCCGGAGCCGATCATGAGCACTTTTTTGATGGATTTATCGAGCGGCATGCGTGCGACTCCTTTCCATGAGATCGGTAAAGCGGTCAAAGAGGAAGGCGGTGTCCTGCGGCCCGCCGCAGGCCTCGGGGTGGAACTGGACCGAGAAGGCGTTGCGGTCGGGATAGTCGATGCCCTCGCAGGTCATGTCGTTCCCGTTGACATAGCGGAGCTCCCCGGCGCGGAAGCCCTCGGTGAGAACCGCATAGCCGTGGTTCTGACTGGTGATATAGGTACGGCCGGTGTGCAGGTCACGAACGGGGTGGTTGGCGCCACGATGCCCGTATTTGAGCTTTTCGGTTCTGGCGCCGGCGGCCAGTGCCATGAGCTGGTGGCCGAGGCAGATGCCGAACAGGGGCAGCTTGCCGAACAGCGCGCCGATCTCCCGGATAATGGCGGTGTTTTCGGCGGGGTCGCCGGGGCCGTTGGAGAGCATGACGCCGTCGGGATGTGCGGCGAGGATTTCCCGGGCCGTGGCAGAGGCGGGCAGAATCTGCACCGCGCAGCCGCGGCGGGACAGCTCCCGCGCAATATTGCGTTTGGCGCCGAAGTCGAGCAGTACCACGCGGAAGCGCGGCTTGCCGTCCGCGGCGGGAAGGGAGGCGGGGGTGGCACACGTCACCGAGGCGACCGCGTCGCGGACGCGGTAGTCCCGGAGCCCTGCCAGCAGTGTGCCGAGGTCGTCGGGCACCCGGTCCAGGATGGCGGCGTTCATAACGCCGCTCTCCCGGATTCTGCGGGTGAGCGCGCGCGTATCCACGCCGACGACGGCGGGGATCCCCTGCTCGCGCAGAAATTCGTCCAGCGTCTGCTCGGCGCGGAAATTGGAGGGCGCGGCGCAGATCTCGCGCGCGACATACCCGCGCGCGGCGGGTACCCCTTCAAAATCCGCCGGGCAGACCCCGTAATTTCCGATCAGCGGAAAGGTTTGCAGAATAATCTGGCCGGCGTAGCTGGGATCGGTCAGGGTTTCGGTGTACCCGGTCATACCGGTGGTGAATACCAGTTCCCCAACGGCATCGGCATCGGCGCCACGGGCCTCGCCCTCCCAGATGCTTCCGTCTTCCAGAATCAGATAGCGTTTTTTCATGACAGTATGCCTCGCGGAGGGGTCACAGCGTAGCCGCCATGACCGCCTTGATGGTGTGCATGCGGTTTTCCGCCTCGTCAAAGACCAGGGAGGCGGGACTTTCAAAGACCTCGTCGGTCACTTCCATTTCGGTGCGGCCGAAGCGTTCGCCCATCTCTTTCCCGATCGCGGTTTTGCGGTCGTGGAAGGCAGGCAGGCAGTGGAGAAAGACGGCGTCGGGCCCGGCCTTCCGCATGAGTGCGGCGTTTACCTGGTAGGGGGAGAGCGCCCGGATCCTCTCCTCCCAGACCGCGGCCGGCTCGCCCATCGAGACCCATACATCGGTATAGACCGCATCGGCGCCGGCCACCGCGTCCGGATCCTCGGTGCAGGTTATCGTAGCCCCCGTTTGTTCCGAAATGCGGCGGCAGGTGGCAACGAGTGCCGGATCCGGCAGATAGGCGTGCGGCGCGCAGGCGACGAAATGCATGCCCATCTTCGCGCAGCCGACCATGAGGGAGTTGCCCATGTTGTAGCGCGCATCGCCCATATAGACGAGGCGCAGGCCGCGCAGGCGACCGAAATGCTCGCGCAGGGTGAGGAAGTCGGCAAGGATCTGGGTCGGATGAAATTCGTTGGTCAGGCCGTTATACACCGGGACCGAGGCATAGCGTGCCAGCTCCTCCACAATTTCCTGGCCGTAGCCGCGGTATTCGATGGCGTCATAGAGCCGGGAGAGGACGCGGGCGGTATCGGCAATGCTCTCCTTTTTTCCGATCTGGGACCCGGTCGGGTCAAGATAGGTGCTGTGCATACCGAGATCGTATGCGGCCACCTCAAAGCTGCAGCGTGTGCGCGTGCTGGTCTTCTCGAAGATCAGTGCAATGCTCTTTCCCGCATGCAGCGGGTGGGGAATGCCGGCCTTTTTTTCGGCTTTGAGGCGGGCGGCAAGGTCAAGCAGGCCTTCGATCTCCTCGGGCGTGAAATCCAGCAGTTTGAGGAAATCGCGGCCTTTCAGCTGTATATCTTTCATAGAGGGCAACCTTTCTCTTTTCTGTCGGGAGTACTGACGTCGGAGTGCGCGGGACGGGGATCAGAGCGCGGATGCGGCGACGGCACAGGCCTCTTTGAGCACGGTGAGCGCCTGTTCCAGCTCTTTGTCCGGGATATTGAGCGGCGGGAGCAGGCGTACCTTGTTTTTGGCGCGGATGGCGATGACGCCGCGCGCCCTTGCCTCGGCAAGGACCGCGCCGGCATCGGCTTCGGTTTCGACGCCGATCATGAGTCCGAGGCCGGTCACGCTGCGGACGCCGGGCGCACCGGTGAGTGTGGCAAAGATCTGCGCGGATTTGCGCCGGACGTCGGAAAGCAGCGCGTCATCCAGACGCGAGAGAATGCTGAGGGCGCCGGCGCAGGCGACCGGATTCCCGCCGAAGGTCGAGCCGTGGGAGCCGGGGGTCAGGACGTCACGGACGCGCGGCCCGAGCAGGGTGGCGCCGATCGGAAGTCCGCCGCCAAGGCCCTTGGCGGTACTGACGACATCGGGTGTGATTCCGTATTGCATATAGGCATACAGACTGCCGGAGCGCCCGTTTCCGCACTGAACCTCGTCGCACATGACGAGGATGTCGCGTTCGGCTGCCATCTGCGCGACGGCGGTGACAAAGGCGGGATCGAGGGGGAGAACACCGCCTTCACCCTGCACCATCTCCATCAGGATGCCGGCAACCCTGTGCTCGTCCAGCAGACGGCGCACGCCGTCGGTGTCGCCGGCATCGGCATAGACGAAGCCGGGCGTCAGCGGTAAAAAGTCCTGATGGAAGGCATCCTGGCCGGTGGCGGCCAGTGTAGTCAGGGTGCGGCCGTGGAAGCTGTTGCGCAGCGTCAGAATGGTGTAGGTATCCGTGCCGTGATGCAGCGCGGCGTAGCGGCGTGCGACCTTAATGGCGCATTCGTTGGCCTCGGCGCCCGAATTGGAGAAGAAAACGCGGGCCATGCCGGTCCTCGCGCAGAGTGCCTCGGCAAGGCGCGCGCAGGGTGCGGAATAGAAGAGGTTGGAGGTGTGCTGACAGAGCGCAAGCTGGGCGGTGACGGCATCGATCCAGGGCTGGTCGGCGACGCCGAAGGTATTGACGGCGATGCCGGTCCCCATATCGATATACTGTTTTCCCTGTGCATCGGTGAGCATGGCGCCCTTTCCCGAGACGATCTCGACGGGGAAGCGGGCGTAGGTAGGAGCAATATAGGCAGCATCCAGCTGTTCGGTAGAAGGCGTCATAGCGAATCTCCTTTCCCGGTATCGGCAGGCAGGGGGGCGCGCTCGGCGACGACCATGGTGCCGGCGCCCTCGTCGGTCAGGGTTTCAATGAGAATGGCGTGGGGGATGCGGCCGTCCATGATGATGACCTGGCGCACGCCGCGGCGGATGGCCTCAATGCAGCATTCGACTTTGGGGATCATGCCGCCGTCGATGATGCCGGAGCCGGCAAGCTCCCGTGCCTCGGCGATGTCGATGCAGGGAATGAGCGAGGCGGGGTCATTGCGGTCGCGCAGGATTCCGGCAATGTCGGTCATGGTGATCAGGCACTCGGCGGAGATGGCGCCGGCGATATAGGCGGCGGCGGTGTCGGCATTGATGTTGTAGATATTGCCCTGCGCGTCACATCCGACGGTGGAGATGACCGGAATATAGCCGCGGTCGAGCAGATCGAAGATGGGGTCGGCATGGATCGCGGTGATGCGGCCTACGTACCCGAGGCGGGGATCCTTGACCTCGGCCTCAATGAGCCGTCCGTCCACGCCCGAGATCCCCATGGCCCGTCCGCCGTGGATGCCGAGCAGGTTGACCAGGGTCTTGTTGATTTTGCCGGCAAGTACCATCTGCACCACCTCGGCGCTCTCCCGGTCGGTGACGCGGAGCCCGTCGACAAATTCACTCTTTTTTCCGATGCGGCTCAGCATATCGGTGATTTCGGGTCCGCCGCCGTGCACGAGAACCACCCGCACGCCGCAGAGCGAGAGCAGAACCAGGTCTTCCATGACCTGCTGCTTGCGTTCCTCGTGGATCATGGCATTGCCGCCGTACTTGACGACAAGGATTTTTCCGCTGTATTTGCGGATATAGGGCAGCGCCTGGGTGAGGATTTCGGCGCGCTGCGCGTTGGTGGGATTGTGTTCCATAGTAAGCCTCCGAATCAGGTACGGTAGTCGCCGTTGATTTTGACGTAGTCGTAGGTGAGATCACAGCCGAAGGCGGTTGCTTCGGCCGGCCCGTCGCCGAGCGAGACGAGGATTTCGATTTCTTTTTCGAGCAGGATCTTTTTGGCCACCTCCTCGGAGAAGGGGATGCCGGCACCGTTCCGGCAGACCTCGATCTGTCCGGCGGGGGAGCGGAAGGCGACGGCGACGCGGCCGATATCGACCGGGGCGCCGCTGTATCCGATGGCACAGAGGACGCGCCCCCAGTTGGCATCGGCGCCGAACATGGCGGCCTTGGTCAGCGAGGAGCAGATGACGCTCTTGGCGACGGTGCGCGCGACCGTAAGGTCGTCTGCGCCGCAGACGCGGCATTCGAGGCGTTTGGTGGCGCCCTCCCCGTCGCCGGCGATGGCGCGGCAGAGGTAGATCGTTACGGTGTTGAGCGCCTGCATGAAGGCGGCAAAATCCGCGTTCTCCTCCGTGATTTCCGGGTTGCCCGCCATACCGTTGGCCAGGATGGTGACCATATCGTTGGTGGAGGTGTCGCCGTCCACGCTGACCATATGGAAGCTGCTCTGCACGTCGGTGGCAAGCGCCTTGTGCAGCATGGCGGAGGAGATGGCGGCGTCGGTGGTGAGGAAGACCAGCATGGTGGCCATATTGGGGTGGATCATGCCGGAGCCCTTGGCGATACCGCCGATGGTGCAGGTATGTCCGGCAAGCGGAAAGGAGACGGCGATTTCCTTTTTGACGGTATCGGTCGTCATGATGCCCTCGGCGGCAACGTCGCTGTGCGGGCCGAGCCCCGCGACCAGCGCGGGCATGCCGGCGGCGATGGGGGCGATGTCGAGCGGCTGCCCGATCACGCCGGTGGAGGCGACGAGCACATCGTCGGCCGGAATGCCGAGCGCATCGGCGGCCAGGCCGCACATGCGCTCGGCAATGTCCAGGCCGTCGGCGTTGCAGGTATTGGCGTTGCCGCTGTTACAGAGGACGGCCTGCGCGTGTCCGTCGGAAAGGTGCGTGCGGGTGACTAAGAGCGGCGCGCCCTTGACCAGATTGGTGGTATAGAGCGCGGCAGCGGCGGCGCGCCGGTCGCTGACGATGAGGGAAAGATCGCGCTTGCTTTTGTTTTTGCGGATGCCGCAATGGATGCCGTTGGCACGGAATCCGAGGGGGGCGGTGATGCCGCCGGGAACGGTTTTCATGAGAAGCAGTACCTCCGTTTTATCAGACTGTCTGTCGGATCGGAAACAAAATGCGGGAAATCAAAGTAAACCGCAAAACGAAACACAACAAAAAGGAAAAAGGGGCAAAAGCGCGGAGAAGGGGAACGGGCGGGAGGAAAGCGTGGGAGGCGCGGGAATCAGAGAACGAGACGGTAGGCAGGATCGCATCCGAGGAGAAGATTGAGGCACTCGACCGCAGCGCCGGAGGCGCCTTTGCCGAGGTTATCGTAGCGGGCGAGCAGGAGCAGGCGCTCCTCATTGCCCTGGAGGAGGATCTGCATGCTGTCCTTGCCCGAAAGGGCAGCGGCGGAGAGGAAGCCCTCCTCCGCAAGCGCGCCGCAGAAGCGGACGACGGGGCCGGTATAGCGCCTGGCATAGACGGCGGCGACCTCCCGGAGCCCTGCACCGTGGGCGAGGAGCGCGCGGGGGAGCGGCACGGTCACAAGCATACCGCTGTAAAAGTCGGCGACGACAGGACAGAACAGCGGCGGGCAGGCAAGACCGGAGATCTTCTGCATTTCGGGCAGATGCTTGTGGTTGAGGGAGAGGCCGTAGAGGCGGGGCGCGTCGAGAAGAGGGGAACGGTCCGGCGCCTGGTATTCGGCAATCATTTTTTTGCCGCCGCCGCTGTATCCGGTGAGCGAGTAGCAGGAGAGCAGGCAGTCCGGAGAGAGCAGTCCCTCCTCGATGAGCGGATAGATCAGCGCAATAAATCCGCTGGCGTGACAGCCGGGGACGGCGATGCGCTTCGAGTGGCGGACGGCCTCTTCATGGGCGGGGGAGAGCTCCGGAAAACCGTAGGCAAAGGCGGGGTCGGTGCGGTGCGCGGTGGAGGTGTCCAGCAGAACCGTGTCGGGATTCTCGACCATGGCAAGTGCCTCCCGCGCCGCCGCGTCGGGCAGGCAGAGAAAGGCGATGTCCGCCCGGTTGAGTGCCTCCCGCCTCGCCTCCGGGTCCTTGCGCTGTTCCTCGGGCAGAAGAATCCGCTCGATATCCTCGCGGCCGGAAAGCCGCTCTTCGATCCGCAGGCCGGTTGTGCCGGCCTGTCCGTCTATAAATACTTTTTTCCGCATAGCTACCGTCCGTTCTCCCCAGCCGCGGGGCTTTGGGGGCTTTGTTCATTTTTTATTTTTTATTGTGGGGTTTGTATTTCGGGTTGTAGCGTGGCTTGTTCTGCCTTCCCCGCCTGGCAGATTGCAGGTGCGTCTTTGGCGGAGGGGGCGATTTTCGGCTCCGGCGGCGCGAAGGCGTGTACGTCCGGAACGGCTTTGAATAATTATACCAAACATGTGAATAAAAATGCAAGTAGTTGCGCGCATTTTTTTAAAATTCTCCTTAATGGCGGATCTGAGCCCCGTACAGCACGCTTTCTTGTGCATGCTGCCGAAAGAAAGAGAGAGGCAGGGGAAGTGACGGTGGCATAGTGGAGGGGGCGTATGCAAAAAGAGAGAAAAAATACAGCTTTGAGGCATAAAAATTCACGGACATGCGGTTGACAAAGAGCGGGGAAATAGGTATAATGGAAAGAAAACGCGCGCCCGAGACCGCGCGCTGTCTGAGGAATGACGCCGCCCCCCGAAGGGATCAGAAAGCGTCGCACCGGTGAAAGGAGAGACGAGCGTATGAAGGGATACAAAAAATACGCAAAGCAGTATTTCCCGGTCGGGAATCCCGACTGGTCGTTCATGAATAAGGACAGCATAAACAAGCCCCCCATATGGTGCAGCGTGGACCTGCGGGACGGGAACCAGGCGCTGATCACGCCGATGAACCTGGAGGAGAAGCTGGAATTTTTCGATCTTCTGGTGAAGATCGGGTTCAAAGAAATCGAGATCGGGTTTCCGGCGGCGAGCGAGACCGAGTACGAATTCTGTCGGACGCTGATCGAGCGGGACCTGATCCCGGAGGATGTGACGATTCAGGTGCTGACCCAGTCGCGGGAGCATATCATCCGGCGCACGTTTGAAGCGCTGAAGGGCGCGAAGCGGGCGGTGGTGCATCTGTACAACTCGACATCGGTGGCACAGCGGGAGCAGGTTTTCCGGAAGTCGAAGGAAGAGATCATCGGGATCGCGGTCAGCGGGGCGGAGCTCTGTCGTACATATGCAGAGCGGACGCCGGGTCATTTTGTCTTTGAATACTCGCCGGAGAGTTTTACGGGGACCGAGCCGGAGTATGCGGCGCAGATCTGCAATGCGGTGCTGGACGTGTGGAAGCCGACGGCGGAGAACAAGGTGATCATCAACCTGCCGGTGACGGTGTCGCATTCGATGCCGCATGTGTATGCGGCGCAGGTGGCGTACATGTGCGCGCATCTGAAGAACCGGGAGAACGTGATCGTATCGCTGCATCCGCACAACGACCGCGGGTGTGCGGTGGCCGACAGCGAGCTCGGCCTGCTGGCAGGAGCGGACCGCATTGAGGGGACGCTGTTCGGGAACGGGGAGCGGACCGGGAATGTGGACATCATCACGCTGGCGCTGAACCTGTATTCCCAGGGCGTGGATCCGGGTCTGGACTTTTCGGATCTGCCGGCGCTGTGCGGGGTGTACGAGAAGGTGACGCGGATGCACATATACGAGCGTCAGCCATACAGCGGGGCGCTGGTGTTTGCCGCGTTCAGCGGCTCGCATCAGGATGCGATCGCCAAGGGCATGAAGTACCGGGAGGAGAAGCAGACCGACCGGTGGACGGTGCCCTATCTCCCGATCGACCCGACGGATGTGGGGCGTGTATACGAGGCGGATGTGATCCGGATCAACTCGCAGTCGGGCAAGGGCGGGATCGGGTATCTGCTCGAGACGGCGTATTCGCTGGTCCTGCCGCCGAAGATGCGCGAGGAGTTCGGATATCATGTGAAGAGCATCTCCGACCATGCGCACAAGGAGCTGCAGCCGGCGGAGGTCTACGACATTTTTCTGCGTGACTATGTGAACTATACGGGAAAGCTGGGGATCAGCGAGGCACACTACCGTCAGGAGATCGGTGGGATCACGGCCACGGTGCGGCTCAGCCTGGACGGTGTGGAGCAGACGGTGAGCGCGGCGGGGAACGGCCGCCTGGACGCGGTATCGAATGCGATCAAATCGGTGATTGGTCCGGTCTATACGCTGGACAACTATGCCGAGCACGCCATTGAAGGACATTCCTCCTCCCGCGCGGCGGCCTATGTGTCGGTGCGGAGCGGGAAAGAGGAGAAGGGCTATTACGGTGCGGGCATTGACAGCGACATCATTGTGGCGTCGGTGAAGGCGCTGGTATGCGCGGTGAACCGCATGCTGGCAGGGCAGGGCGGCGGGGTGCCGTCAGAAGGAGACAAGCACAGATGAAGATAACGGGCGCGGACATAATTATCGAGACCCTGATCGAGCAGGGAGTGGATACGGTCTTCGGATATCCGGGGGGCGCGGTGCTGAACATATACGACGCGCTGTACAAGAACAGCGACCGCATCCGCCATGTTCTGACAGCGCATGAGCAGGGTGCGGCGCACGCGGCGGACGGATACTCGCGGGCGACGGGGCGCGTGGGCGTGGTGATTGCGACATCGGGCCCCGGTGCGACCAACCTGATCACCGGCATCGCGACCGCGATGCTGGACTCGGTTCCGATGGTGGCGATTACGGGCAATGTATCCTGTGATCTGATCGGGCGGGACAGCTTCCAGGAGATCGACATTACGGGGATCACGCTGCCGATCACCAAGCACAACTATTTTGCCAACGACATCACCCAGCTGGCAGACATGCTGCGGGAGGCCTTCCGCATCGCGCGTTCGGGGCGGCCGGGTCCGGTGCTGATCGACGTACCGAAGGATGTGCAGACGGCGCTGTTCGACTATGAGCCGATGCCGGTTGCGCCGCCGTTCCCGAACCGGCAGGCGCCGCAGGAGCAGATAGAGGCGGCGGCGGAGCTGCTGGCGGCGGCGGAGCGGCCCTATCTGTACATAGGCGGGGGTGTGGCCGGCGCGGGAATTGCGTCGGAGATCGAGAAGATGGCCGATCGGATCGACGGTGTGATCGGCTGTTCGTTCATGGGTCTTTCGGCGATTCCGACCGACAATCCGCGTTTTCTCGGCATGCAGGGCATGCACGGGCACTATGCGTCCTCCATGGCGCAGAGTGAGGCAGACCTGATCCTGGCGGTGGGCGTGCGGTTCAGCGACCGTGCGACCGGCAACAAGCAGAAATACGTCCGCGGCGCCAGGCTGATCCATCTGGATGTGGACTTTTCGGAGCTGAACAAGAATATTCCGGCGACGCTGGGGATTGCCGGCGACATCACCGACGCCTTCCGGCGTCTGCTGTCGGCAGTATCGGAGCGGCGGCATCCGGCCTGGCAGGAGCGGATCGCGACCCTGCGCGCAGAGGAAGCGGGGCAGCTGCATGAGAGCGGCGGCCTTACGCCGCATGCCGTCATAGAGACGATCAACGGAATCATCGGACCGCAGACCGTCATAGCGACCGATGTCGGTCAGCACCAGATGTGGGCGGCCCAGTACTGCCGCTTCCGCCGTCCGCGGCGCTTTGTGTCGAGCGGCGGCCTTGGCACCATGGGCTTTGGTCTCGGTGCGGCGATCGGCGCGGCGACCGGATCCGGCGACCGCACGGTCCTGATCACCGGGGACGGCAGCTTCGGTATGAACCTGAACGAGATGGCGACGCTGGCCTCCCAGAATCTGCCGCTGACCGTTGTGATCTTCAACAACGGCGTGCTCGGTATGGTCCGTCAGTGGCAGACGCTGTTTTACGGACACCGGTATTCGAACACAACGCTCCACCGCAAGACGGATTTTGTGCGGCTTTCGGAGGCGTTCGGGATCCCCGCGGTGCGGGTATCGGATCTTGCGTCCTTCCGCGCTGCCTTTGCGGAGGCCTATGCGAAGGACGGCCCCATGCTCATTGACTGTGCCATCGATCCGGACGAGTTCGTGCTTCCGATGCTCCCGCCCGGCGGCAGCATCGAGGACATCATCCTGGAGAAGGAGGAGAAGGCATGAACAAGTTTGTGATAGCGGTATATGTGGAGAACCGGTTCGGGGTTCTGACGCGCGTGACCAGTATGTTTACGCGCCGGGGCTTCAACATCGACGCACTGACGGTAGGGGAGACCGAGAGTCCGGCCTATTCGCGGATCACCATCACGATGAGCGGGGACGGATATGCGCGGGATCAGATGATCAATCAGCTGCGGAAGCTCTTCAATGTGAAGAAGGTGGAGCTGCTGGAGCCGGAGCAGTCCTTTACGCGGGAGCTGATGCTGATCAAGGTAAAGAACAGCGGACAGACGCGGCAGGACGTGCTGGCGGCGGTGGATATTTTCCGCTCGAAGATCATCGACTATTCGGCCGATGCGCTGTGCATTGAGATCACCGGTGATCCGACCAAGATCGATGCGTTTGTGGAGATCATGAAGCCATACGGCATCATTGAGCTCTGCCGTACGGGTATTGTGGCGCTGGAGCGCGGAAGCGGCAGTCTGCTGGCGCGCTGAGTGCAGACGCTTTTCTGCAAAACGGTGCCCCGCGCGGTCCGGAACCCGATCAGGACCCATAAAAACGGAAGAAAATCCAGGCAATAAAAAATCCAATCCAAAGCAAAGAAAACAGAAAAAAACAGGGGGAACAGGAGTATGGCAAACATCTATTATCAGCAGGATTGCGATCTGAACAAGCTGAAGGGCAAGACGGTGGCGATCATCGGCTACGGCTCGCAGGGCCATGCGCATGCGCTGAATCTGCGGGATTCGGGCGTGAAGGTCGTGGTAGGCCTGTATCACGGCTCGAAGAGCTGGGCGAAGGCGGAGGCGGCAGGCCTTCCGGTCATGACGGCGGCGGAGGCCGCGAAGGCGGGCGACCTGATCATGATTCTGATCAACGACGAGAAGCAGGCCAAGCTCTACCGGGAGAGCATAGAACCCACTCTGACCGAGGGCAAGACGCTGGCCTTTGCGCACGGCTTCAACATTCATTTCGGATGCATCCGTCCGCCGAAGAACGTGAACGTGATCATGATTGCGCCGAAGGGACCGGGACATACGGTACGTTCGGAGTACCAGGCGGGCAAGGGGGTTCCCTGCCTGATCGCGGTGGAGCAGGATGCGACGGGGGATGCGCTGGACATCGGTCTTGCGTATGCGCTGGGCATTGGCGGCGCGCGTGCCGGCGTGCTGGAGACCACCTTCCGGACCGAGACCGAGACCGACCTGTTCGGGGAGCAGGCGGTGCTGTGCGGGGGCGTCTGCGCCCTGATGCAGGCCGGCTTTGAGACGCTGGTGGAGGCGGGCTACGATCCTCGCAACGCCTATTTTGAATGCATCCACGAGATGAAGCTGATCGTGGATCTGATCTATCAGAGCGGCTTTGAGGGCATGCGCTACTCGATCTCGAACACGGCGGAATACGGCGATTACATCACGGGTCCGAAGATCATCACAGAGGAAACGAAACGCACGATGAAGAAGATCCTGACGGATATTCAGGACGGAACGTTTGCCAAGGATTTCCTGCTGGATATGTCGGATGCGGGCTCGCAGGTCCATTTCAACGCGATGCGCCGCCGCGCGGCAGAGCATCCGTCGGAGGTTGTGGGCCGGGAGATCCGGAAGCTGTACAGCTGGAGCGACGAGGACAAACTGATCAACAACTGAGAGCGGGGTAGGAGCATGATACAGGATAGCATTGTGGACGGATTTCAGAATGCGCCGCACCGTTCGCTCTACCATGCGCTGGGTCTGACGGCGGAGGAGCTGCACCGTCCGCTGATCGGCATTGTGAACTCGCAGAACGAGATTGTGCCGGGCCACCGTCACCTGGGCGAGATTGCCGAGGCAGTGAAGCTGGGGGTGGCGATGGCGGGGGGAACGCCGATTGTGTTTCCCGCGATTGCGGTCTGCGACGGGATTGCGATGGGGCATACCGGTATGAAATACTCGCTGGTGACCCGGGACCTGATTGCCGATTCGACCGAGGCGATGGTGCGGGCGCACGGCTTTGACGGCCTTGTGATGATCCCGAACTGCGACAAGAACGTGCCGGGTCTCCTGATGGCGGCGGCGCGGCTGAATATTCCGACGATTTTTGTGAGCGGCGGCCCGATGCTGGCGGGGCGCGTAGGCGGAAAGAAGACCAGCCTGTCGAGCATGTTCGAAGCGGTGGGCGCGTATGCGGCGGGTCGGATCGATGACGGAAAGCTGTGCGAGTACGAGGAGAAGACCTGTCCGACCTGCGGCTCCTGCTCGGGCATGTACACGGCCAACTCGATGAACTGTCTGACCGAGGTGCTGGGGATGGGCCTGCGCGGGAACGGAACGATTCCGGCGGTGTATTCGCGCCGGATCGAGCTGGCCAAGCGTGCGGGCATGCAGGTGATGGAGCTTGTGCGGCAGAACATTCGTCCGCTGGACATTCTGACGCCGGCCGCCTTCCGCAACGCGCTGACGGCGGATATGGCGCTGGGCTGTTCGACCAACAGCATGTTGCACCTGCCCGCCATTGCAAACGAGTGCAACATTCCTTTTGCGCTCGATATGGCGAATGAGATCAGTGCGCGGACGCCGAATCTCTGTCATCTGGCGCCGGCGGGGCCGACCTATATGGAGGACCTGGACGAGGCGGGCGGCGTATATGCGGTGCTGTCGGAGCTTTCGGAGGCCGGTCTGATCGACACGACGGTGCTGACCTGTACGGGAAAGACGCTGGGCGAGAATCTTGCGGGGGCGGTCAACCGGAACCCCGAGGTCATCCGACCGCTGGACAATCCGTATTCTCCGACCGGCGGCATAGCGGTGCTGCGTGGGAATCTGGCGCCGGACGGGTGTGTGGTAAAGCGTTCGGCCGTGGCACCGGAGATGCTGGTCCACGAAGGGCCGGCGCGGGTGTTTGACTCGGAGGAGGAGGCGATCCGTGCCATCTATGCGAAGCAGATCCGGGCGGGCGATGTGGTGGTGATCCGGTATGAAGGCCCGGCGGGCGGACCCGGCATGCGGGAGATGCTCTCGCCGACCTCGGCGATCGCGGGTATGGGACTTGACCGGCAGGTGGCGCTGATCACCGACGGTCGCTTCTCTGGGGCGACGCGCGGTGCATCGATCGGTCATATCTCGCCGGAGGCGGCACGCGGCGGGCTCATTGCGTATGTCCTGGACGGGGATCGTATCTCCATCGATATTCCGAACTACCGGATAGAGCTGCTGGTGCCGGAGGCAGAGCTTGCCCGGCGCCGTGCGGAGATGACGCTGCCGCCGAAGAAGAAGGTGGGCGGCTATCTGGGGCGCTATGCGGCGACCGTATCCTCGGCCGACCGCGGCGCCATCCTGAACTACCAACAAGACTGAAACAAGGCAGGGAAACAGAGCATGTCAATGACCATGACGCAGAAGATCCTGGCTGCCCATGCCGGGGTACCGGCGGTGGAAGCGGGAGAATTGATACTGGTAAAGCTGGACCGGGTACTGGGGAACGACATTACCTCTCCGGTGGCGATCCGGGAATTTGAGAAGCTGGGGCTGGACGGTGTGTACGACCGTGACCGCGTGACGATGGTGATGGATCACTTTGCCCCGAACAAGGATATC
>CALWTT010000031.1 GCA_944384545.1 uncultured Clostridia bacterium
AAAGGCGGTCGGGAACACTCCTTCTTCCCTGCCGCCACAGAGGCGCCGGGCAATATCTGCACCGTACACCCGGCCTTTTTGCTCATGCCTAAATATACTTGCTTCCTTATTCCTTCCGCATGGACGCGGCAATCTCTGCCATGCGCGCGGGAATTTCTATATGCTGCGGGCAATAGGGCACGCACTTCCCGCAGGCAATGCACTCTTTTCCTCCCGTCAGCCCGGACAGGCGTTCTGGCAGACGGCGTGCTGCATCTGCGGACAGGCGCGCGTCGTTCACTGCGCGGAAAACACCCGGTATGTCCAGACCCACGGTGCAATCCATGCAGTACCGACATCCCGTACACGGAATCAGCGTATTCCTCCGGAATACATCCAGCGCCTTTCCGATGACCGCATAGTCCTTTTCCGTCAGATCGGGCAGATCTGCATTCTTCAGATTGTCTTCCAGTTGCTCCCAGTTGCTCATCCCCGACAGCGTGACCATCACGCCCGGCAGCTGCATCGCATACCGCAACGCATACGATGCCACCGAAAGATCCGGACAGTAGGCACGGTATACCGCATCCGCCTCCGGCGAAAGCGATGCCAGCATGCCACCGCGCACAGGCTCCATTACAACGATCGGCTTTCCGTGTGCGCGTGCAATTTCATGCAGACGCTTTGCGTTGATATACTCCCAATCAAAATAATTGAGCTGTAGCTGGACAAATTCAAATACATCCCCATATCCGCTCAGCACGCGCTCCAGCAGCTCCGCACTTCCATGAAAAGAAAATCCCAGGTGCCCGATCCGCCCCTCTTCCCGCTTCCTTGCAAGATTCCCGATGATCTCCATTTCCTCTACATGCGCAAAATTCCCGTCCTGGATGTTATGTATCAGATAAAAATCAAACCGATCGACCTGTACACGGCTGCACTGCTCCGCAAATAAGCGGTCCGTATCTGCCGGTACATGACACTCCCACGTAGGCATCTTATCCGCAACCAGATACTTCTCCCTCGCATGCCGCGACAGGGCCCGACCGTAAAAACGTTCACTCTGGCCCCCGTGATATCCATACGCCGTATCAAAATAGTTGATTCCCGCTTCCAGTGCGCGGTCCACCATCGCTTCCGCTGCTGCATAATCGATTTTCCCGTCCGATTCACACGGCAAACGCATGCCGCCAAATCCCAGACGCGACAGTTTCTTTCCCCATACTTCATTATAACGCATGCTCTTTTTCCTCCTTGTTTTCTTCCTCTTGTTTCTGCGGGTCCCTACGGGCCTGCTTCTCCGCCCTCTGCAACAGCACGTCTGCCCGCTCCTTCGACTTTATCCGGTCCTTTAATGCTTCCCGACTCCCGTCCGGTCGCTCCACACTCGTGTGATCCAGCATTTCCCGGAACGATGATCGGATCTCCGAAAGATACTCCGCACGCAAAATCGCCTGCTCCGCTTCTTCCTCCGCATTCAGCCCTGCGCCACGCGATTTCCGCGCCAGCGCATTGATACGGTCGATCTTCTCCTGCTTCATCCATTCTCCTCCGTACATCGCGATGCGCATACTCTTTTTATAGAATAGCGCAATTTCCCCCATTTTGCAAGTGCCGCATTTCATTTTTGTACATATTGCGCAATATTCGACATTCTTTTTCTCTTCCCATGAGTCCTGTACCCTCTGGACAAGCACCCTTTCTTATGTTACACTGTATATACCGCCGCACCTCCGGGACATACGTGTCGGGCCCCACGTTGCTCTCACCGGTGTACGGAATGTCAAAGAGGAAGGATTATGAAAAATGAGTAAAAAACTTCGTTTCGTGACTTTGTTCCTTCTCCTTGTTTTGGCTGCTTCTCTTCCACTTCTTATTTATGCTTTGCCACCGTCCGAGTACAACAACACCATGATTTCTTCGGCTTTTTATGACAACGATCCCATCTACACTTCCGGAGTTTCTTTTGACGGCTATCAAGGCAACTGGACCGTCGGGAGTTTTCTGCCCGACCACCCCGAAGACTATTCTCCTTTCTATGGTTTTTCTACAAAGTATAATATTCTTTGCCGTACAAACAGCACCGAAGGCGATCAGTGGGCCTACGGCGGTATGTATCTCAGCGGGGCTACTACACATCGCATGATCCTCGTCGGGAATTATGCGACTGCCATCGCATATACCGCTCCCCGCTCCGGTACCGTTTCCCTCTCGTTTGACGACTTCCGCCTTCACAATGCAAGCGGAAGTTCTACCGTTCTTTCGGCCAATTTTGCCGTCTTCCGCAACGGGGAAAAAATCTTCCCCTCACAGGACGGATGGCAGAATTACTCCTCTCCGGCCGCTTTGAGTCACAATTCTTCTTACATACCGGACTCCATCCCCTCGCTGTCCGCAGAGGTTCAGGCCGGAGATGTCATTACCATCGCTCTCCACAAACAAACCAACCTGACACAGTACGCCTATATGAATCCCTGCGTCACCTATACTTCCTATCACGGGGAATCCTTCGCGCAGGAAGACAGTTTTGCTCCCGCCCAGGGCGGTGGCGGCTGGTATGCTTATTACGGGTATCCGGGCCGCGATGCCGCCTATCCCCTTGTTTACTCTGAAGCTTCCGCCTCTTTCGGCGGTGTCGAAGGTGCCGGGACCGTCTCGGCCGGCGCACTCTCTGTCGGGCAGGAAAAGGATACCGTACTCCTGTTCCGCTCTCCCATCATCGCTACCTATACCCTTTCTTCGGATATTTTCTCCTCCGATGCAGACGTCACCTGCTCCGCAACAATTTTCCGTGCGGACGGATCTTCTGCCGCGGTTTTCAACGGGAGAACACCAGGACAGTTCAACGACGTCACCGGTATTTACCTTGACCGCGGTGATATTCTTGCCATCCGCTTCTCTCCCATCACAGGCGGTGCCGATATCCTTTTCTCCCCTGTTATGACTGCTACCGAAACGCTGAACGACACCTCCCGTAATGGTGAGGCCTTCACGCGGCTGTCCGGAGAAGATGCACTGCGTCCTGATCTCCGGTTGGACAGCACCAGCATCGCACTTTCCGGGCAAATCAATCTGCATATCTACGCGTATTTTTCCGATCAGATTTCTCAGAATGCCGATGAATACGGCCTTCTCTTATTCCCCTCCGATGCCGCGGATACCGATTACGCATCCGCCATAAAACTCAATGACGCTGCGCTGCAATCCGACGGGACCTACCGCTTTGTTCTTTCCGATATTGCCGCAAAAGAAATGTCGGATACCTTCCTTATCCGCGCTTACGCTAAAACCGGTGATACAGTTCTGTATGACGAAGCCATTTCTTGCAGCGTCCGCGACGTTGCCATGCGCCTTCATACGCTGTATAAGGATTCCACCACCCCGCGCGGACAGGCTCTGTACACCCTCGTCTGCCGCCTTCTCAATTACGGAGCGGCCGCACAGCAATTTTTCGAGTACCGGACCGACGATCTGGCCAATCGCTATCTGACCCAGGCCGAACAGTCCATTCCGTCTTCTACGTTTGTCAGCCATTACACCCATACCGGATCGGCTACGCTGACTTCGGCCGGATTCTCTGCTGCTACACTGGTCCTTGGAGATCTTCCCCGCATCCGCCTTATCATTCAGATCTCCGATCCCGAAGCTCTCTCTTCCCTTTCGGTACAGATGGCAAGTGACGCTGCTTTTTCCGATATCTTTGCTACCTTACCGCTCTCTGCCCTTCCTCTCTATGATGGTGCGCTCTACTGTGCAGATACCAACGGAATCACACCCGACAAACTCGAAACCGTCTTTTATTTCCGCATCACCGACGGCACAAACGTCAGTACCACGCTCGCATACAGCATAGAAAGCTACGCAGCACGCATGAGCGACTCCGACATCCAGCTCAGTCAGGTCATGCACGCCATGTTTGCTTATGCCGATGCAGTCGGTGCCTATGCTTCTGCTGCGAATCAGCCCATCGCTGGTACTCTCATCTCCTCGGCGGATCTCGTAGATCTGATCCGGCAGAATGCACTCACCTCCGGCGGTATCTACACGGTCAGCGATGTCTATCCCATGACATTTGGTCCCGTCGATAACGGTGCCGTCTATGACGGGAACGGTGCACTCATTTACTCGGAAGGTGGATTCCAAATCATCGGCGCCGATTCCCTTACGATCAAAAACCTATCCGTTTCCATGTCCAATACCGGCGCCTGCGCTCTGTCCGTGACACATGCATCCGATATTATCCTCGATCATGTCGATATCGGCGGTTCCTGCGCGGTCGGTATCTATGCAGGGCCGGATACCAACGGGCTGATCCTGAAAGAGGCAACTCTCGATGCCACCGCTGGAATTTCCGTTCATTTGCACGGCGATGCACAGCATATCTATCTGCTCGACAATACAATCTCCGGCAGTCAGAATGCCGCGATCATCGACGAGAGTGGTGCCTATATCTCCGGTAACACCATTTCCGCTGCAGGAGACGGTATCCGGGTGTTCGCCGACGAAGCCGAACTGCGGAACAATACGCTCCGTACTACCGGCATTGGTATTCTTGCAGAAAACGGCAAGAACCTGCTTCTTTCCGCCAATGACGTTGCCGGCTCCGATATCCTGCTGGATGCCTGTGACAACGCCTCTCTTGTTCTCAATACCGCCGCAAACCTGCAGGTGACCGACGGCATGCATATGTATGTCGTAAAGAATTCGCTTTCGTCCACGCTGACGCTTTCCGGTAACGAGTATCTGCTCGCTGACAGCAATCTGTATACCACATTGTCCGCCTCTCAAAATACGCAGCAGAACGGTGACACGGTTACAGATGTCGACGCACGTCTGGATGTCGGCGCCGATGAATCCCTGCTCCCGCATGTGGATAAAGATCTGTTCGTCGGAATGGAACGCAAAGACTCTGTGCGCACCGGGAGCGGAACCAGTCAACTGCTCCTTTCCTATCTGAAGGACGCACTCGCAAAGGATACCGATATCTTCCTCGCACCCGGTGCTTATAGCGTACAGCAGACCCTTACGCTTTCCGAACTGGATGGAATCAATATCTACGCATACGGCGTCCTGCTCGAACGTCAGGATTCCCTCGGATCCATTATCAGCATCTCCAACTGCGACAATATTGCCTTCCAGGGACTGACCATCGGTTATGCGCAGCAGTCCTGCGGACAGGTCTACGTACTTGACAAACTCGACAATAACAAGCTGCTCGTCGTTACTGGTGCCGGTATGATGAATGAGTTTGGCAATACCAATACGGCTTACTTCAACACCACCGGTATGGGCGCGCAAAGGGCCGGGACCTTCTATGCCTTCTGCGATACCAGCTTCCTCCAGATCACCAAACGCCCTGACGGACTGATGGAAATGGAAGTATCCGCTTCGGTGTACGCCATGCTGCAGGAGGGCGATATCCTTACCTGCCGTGCCGTAAACGGTACCACCACCGTTCCGGTTTACAACTCGGGCGATATTTCCTTTACGGATATGGTCGTTTACGGTTCTGCTGCCGGATTCGCTTTTGTCGAAAACGATAACCACACCGCTACAACCTACTACCGTGTCGCCGATACTACGCGCAACGGCGCGATCATTTCGGAGGAAGAATACAACCGATATCTCGCTCTTGAATCCCTCTATGGTGTAGACCTGGAAATCGGGACCGACGGTCAAGGTCGCTACCGCGGCAGTCTGCCACACATCGGCTCCATCGATGCCACGCACACCACACGCTGTGCTCAGGGCTCCATCGCGATTTCCTGTCTCTTTGAAAATATGTGCGATGACGGCACCAACCAGAATCACACGCATGCCCGGCTTGCCGATGTCACCGATAACCAGGACGGTACCACCACCATTACCTACAAGGGCAACTGGTCCGAATACTCGCATAACAACAACTATACCAGCCACGGAACCTGCTCGCCTTTCGAGGTGGGACACCGTGTATACATTTACACTTCCGCCGGACAGCTGGTCTGCGATACCCCGGCACTTTCCGCTACCGCCGCTGCCGGCACCGGTATCAACAGCTATACCGGAACCGAATACAACAAGTACACGGTCACGGTCGCTACCGATGCTGTCAATTTCCTTGCACTCCAGGGCTATGACCTCAGCGACGACAATTACCTTCCCGACAATAAGGTCCTGATCGACAATATGTCCCGTGCGTCCAATGGATTTGTCTTTGACAATACCGTCGTGCGGAATATCCGCTCCCGCGGTCTGCTGATCAAGGCATCGGATGCACAAATCACCAACTGCACCTTCCAGAATATCGGCATGAGTGCCGTCGCCATCCTCTACGAAATCTACTGGGGTGAATCCGGCGTCACGGAAAACCTGGAAGTTGCACGCAACCTCTTTGATCATACCGGCTATTTCAGCAATATTGACCGCTATGCTCCTGTTGCCATTGAAGGTCTCGGTTCACGCGCGGACGAGGATTTCCTGCTCTACAAGAATATTCAGATCACAGATAACAGGATCCTTGACCGCACCACCGATTATGCCATCTATGTCAATTCCGCCAAAAACGTAACGATTTCCGACAACTTCTTCGGACCGCGCTACGGTATGTCCGACACCAATGACTCTGCCGCCTTGATTCATGTCTATTGCGCCAGCGGCATTGAAATTTCCGATAACCAATATCCGAGTGCCGCAACCGGCGTGCGCTTCCGGCTGGAAAAGGCGGTCAATGTATCCGGTAGCGATGTATCACCCATTTCCTTCAGCCTGCGCGATTCCTTCTCCGGATCGCTCCCCACACATAATACCACCGATTACGCCATCCAGTTCCAAGGCAACTGGTCGGTTGGATACATCCCTGTGGGGACAGCGCCTGACGGCTCCAATTTCACACCGTACAGTTATTATTGTGCCTCCAACGGATGGATCACACAGACACAGAATTCCAGCTCGCTCTGGAACGGCACCGGCGGAATCTGGGGAAGCAATTCTTACCGCTATGCTGCGCAATCCGGTTACAATGTTGCGATTGCCTACACTGCTGCGCAGGATTGTTCGGCGCTTCTCTCACTGTCTGCTTTCCATGCCCCGTACGGAGATGGCAATCATACTGGGTATTATGCCATCTTCCTCAACGATGAAATGATCTATCCAACGGCCGGTGGCGATTATACCGACGGAAGTGACTGGAAAACCATCTCTGATTCCTCCACTCTCAGCGGGCTCAATGCAGAACTGCAAGCACTTGGACCTATTACTCTGAATGCCGACGATGTTCTTTACTTCTGCGCAAAGACTGCAGGCAGCTGGTCCAATTTTGCTGCACATCCCGTAGTTGAGTTGTGTGCCGACAGTTTTGTCATTGGTGGGAATAACTGGCCTACTTACAGTGGGGATACCTTCACGGGATTTCACGGTCGCTATACCGTCGGATACCTCGGCGCCAACGGCGGTACTTACACGCCCTACGGTAAGATGTACAGCGATGCAACCATTCCGCTCCTGCATGCCACCTCCGATACCAGTGCGTGGGTTCGCGGCGGGATCTATCTGGCAAGTCACAATAACGGAAAACTGGCGCTGGTTCCTGACTACTATACAACCATCACCTACCACGCTCCCGCTCCCGGTACGCTCAGCATCGACTTTAACCGACTTGCTTCCGGGTCCGACAGCGAAAGCATTTATGGTTGCAGCTTCGCAATCTTCAAAAACGGCGAGCAAATCTGGCCTTCTTCCGGCGGCGCCTTTGTCTACTCTTCCGGGTCGGCATTGCCCGGTTCCCAGATCATTGATTTCCTCGATCAGGCACGCGCGTATGAACCATTCCCTACTGCCATTGATGTGGCAGAAGGCGATATGATTCAGTTCGCCATGCGCCGCGGAGAAAGCTATATGGGATACTGCGAACCGGTTGTCCGTTATCTCCCCTGACCTTTTCGCATAAGTCGAAGGAGGGCAGAGAGCGTTTTACGCTCTCTGCCCTCTTTTCTGCATCTCTTCCATGAGCCCGACCTTGCGCAAAAGCTCCTGCCGCACGGCGCCTCTTTATGGATTCAAATGAGCCGTAATTTCCGTACTACGGTTTCTCCATCGAAGCATATAAAACCTGCATATCGGAAAAACCTGCAACGATCCAATGCCCGTCTAACCGGGCTTCCAATGTGTGTGCGCGTTCCGCCATTCCTTCTATCTTGTCATACACGTTGCCGTTTATCACAAGCTCGTTCGTATGCTCTACTCTTCTGTAACCTATGTTGTATTGCAATATGCGCGCTTCCGCCACAATGCCATGCGTAACGTCCGGATCGGCCTTTCTCCGGATACCGGAATATGGAACCTATTCGCCATCCGGCTCGGAAGCTTCTGCAGAACATTCGGTCTCCGGAGATGGATTCTCGCAGGGAACCGTGATTTTTTCCTCGGGGGGAAGGTTTATGCGCTTATAATGTGCCCGGATTCCAAGGCAAAGATAGTATATTACCCAACCATGAAACAGAATATCAACAATCGACGACAAAGAGATATCTTCGATAAATAACATTCCGGCGGTGTCTATGCTGAAAAACACAAGGGCGAAGATGAGCCATCCCACGCGATGCTTGCTTGACAGAAACCATGCGAGAAGATACAGAAGCGTCAGTATGCATGATATTGCCAGCAAAAGGTAAAAGACCGAATTGTCCAGAAAGGACATCCCTGCCAACTCACCCGTATAATACTCTGCGGGGAAACGTCCGCACAATAGCATTCCCATACCTGTTATGTAGTAGGGGACAGAGGCGGAAAAGAGAAAATAAACGTCTGCATTTGTGACAAGCAAAATCAAATTGATTGCCGTAAACGCAACCACCAACAGCAGATTCATTCTTGCTGTTGTGTATTTTGATTCATACAGGATATGCTGCGATTGGTGAACCTTTCCATACGTATTTTCCATCGTTTCTCTCCTTTTCATATGCTATAACCGGACATGGATAGTATACACCTGCTACAGAAAAATGTCAATTGCACACACAAACATTTCTTGTATTTTTTGTAATACATTCGTTTCACGCCGGTCCGTTCTGTACACAGCGATGTCCGTCCATCGTTTGATATTCGCAACAATGCAAAGTCTGCAACCGGAAAAACACAGAACACAGATGCTTCTTTCTCCTGCTTCTGTCAGGGGCTTTGCAACGACTCACGCGGGATCTCTTTCCAAAAAGGATGAAAAACCCAGCGCTTGCGCCAGTGCTGCCGTATTGCCGTCAAAGTGGTATCCTGCGATCCCCTCTTCCGCCGCACCAAAGAGATTTTCCTCACGGTCGTCGATAAACAGGCAGTCCTGTGCGCGCAGCGCATAGGTGTCGAGCAGATATCGGTATATGGCACGCGATGGCTTTGCTATGCCAAGCGGGCCGGACATCACCAGCCCGTCAAATTTGTCCAGCATGGGCATTTCCCGTGCATGCGCGGCAAAACCCACGGATATGTTGGAGAGAAGATACAAATGCTTCCCCTGCCCGCGCAGTGCCTCCGTCAGTGCCGGCATCCCCGGCATCACCGGCAGGACACGGTACCATTCCCGCAATACACGCTGCAAAAGATCCCGGCCATACTGTGGCAGGCGCACGGATACGGCGGACAGAAAGGCCTCCTCACGGATTTGCCCAAGATCCATTGCATCCCAGTATACGCGGTCAAAGAACACTCCGGCAAAGGCATCCGCCTCTGCCTCCCCCACAAAATGCCGGGCAATGGACGGCGGATCGTATACCGCTAACACATTCCCGTAATCAAAGATCATATTGGTATATTCCGTCATCGCGCTCTCCTGCCTTTCCTGTTCTGCTTTTCGGTTTCGCAACACATGGGGATTTCCATCCGCATACGTTTTTCTTCTTCACCATCGGTTTTGGATCCGCACTGCACGGCGGTGCCGCAAGCCGTTCCGCTCCTTTCCCGGCGTTCTACCCGCCACGGCGGCGGGATGTGCGGTAGTCGCGCGGGCTCATACCTGCATATTTGCGGAAGATCCGCGCGAAATATTGCGGGCTGTCAAAGTGCAGCTCGCTGGCAATTTCCGAAACACTCCGCTCCTCCGGGCAATCCAGATATTCCTGCGCGCGCTCAATCTTACGGCGGCGGTAATAATGCATCACGCTCTCACCGTATACCTTCCGGAAGATCTCGCTGAGGCGGCTCTTTCCGTAATGAAAACGGCGGCAAAGCTCCTGCATATCGGTTTCCCCTTCGATCCGGGTCTCCAGATAGCTGCGGATATCTTCCGCGACCTGCTTCTCCATCTCTCCGTTTGTCGTAAAAAATCCTGCTCCGTTCTTCTCCGCTTCGCTTCGCAACACCCCGATCAGCAGCTGTTCCAGATACAGCTGGATCATCTGCTCCCCCCCGATCGGCGCGCCGTGCCGCGCCTCAAGTGGCATAAAGCCTTCCGCAAAGCTCATCCGCCGCTCCTGCAGAATCAGATCGGTCAGGGTCCGCAGCTTCATCGGAACCCCCAGCACACGCCCGCAGATCCCCTGCAATACCGGGGAATGACATTCAAAAGAGACGATAAAAAAGTCAAATGTATCTTCCCCGTCCCCCTCCAGCGCATGCGGAATATTCGGCGCGTGCAGAATGGCTTCCCCACCCATCAGTTGCTTCGGATGACCGCCGGCCTGCGCCACCGCCCGTCCGCGACGGATGTATACCAGCTCCCAGAAATTGTGCCGTTCGCTTCCCGAACGGTGCAACGGTGTCGCGCTCCGCGTAAAGCAGGTCACAATCTTCCGGATACGGATCAGATTTCGCAATGGTACGCGAATATATTTCATATTCTCCGCTCCTTTTTTATGATCGGAAAAAAGTATCTATTCTGCGCAAAAAAAGAACTCGTTTTCGCTTTGTTTTTATTGTATCATATCTGTACCCCGGATTGCAAGTACCGTTACAATACAGCCGCGCCGCGGCAGATAAGGAGCAATATTATGGAACAGCTTCGCGTTGCCATTCTCGGTTACGGCGGGATCTCCCGCTCCCATCATCATGCCTACCGCTTGCTTGCGGAGGAGGGTTTCCCTGTCCGTCTTTGCGCTCTGTGCGACATTGACCCCGCACAGTTCGATCAGACCGTATCCATCAATCTCGGTGAATCCGCGCAGACGGCCTCGGACGGACTACACCTTTATACATCTCTTGAGGATATGCTCGCGGCCGAAAAGCCCGATGTGGTCGATGTATGTCTGCCTACCTACCTGCATAAGGAGTATGTCCTTCGCCTCCTCCGCGCCGGCGTCCATGTACAATGCGAAAAGCCCATGGCGCTCTCCGCCGCCGATTGCGACGAAATGATCCGTGCCGCCGATCAGGCCGGGCGCTATCTGATGATCGGGCAGTGCCTCCGCTTCAGTGCGGATTATCTGGCACTCAAAGAGCTGCTCGACAGCGGACGCATCGGCCGTCCTCTCACTATGCGCATGGAACGTCTCAGCTCTCTCCCGCGCTGGGGATTTGAAGGGTGGTACCACGATGTGAACCGATCCGGCGGTTGTATGCTGGATCTTGCCATCCATGATTTTGATATGGCGCGTTTCCTCTTCGGAGAACCGGAAAAGGTTTCTGCCATCGCGCGCGACGGCATCACTCCCCAGCAGTGGTCCGACAGCCGTCTCTTCTTCCCGGACGGGCTCGTCGTCTCCGTCAATGCAAGCTGGAACGAGTCCGCTTCCTTCCCCTTTACCTGCACCTTCCGCCTCACCGCCGAGCACGCCACCGTCCTATGGGACGGTCAACATCCCCTTCGCGTCTTTCCCGATGCGGGAGAACCCTACACACTTTCCTATCCTGCACGCGATTACATGGCCGAGGAAATCCGCTTCCTCGCTACCTGTATCCTCAAAAATTGCCAAAACCATAAAAATCCGCCGTCCTCTGCAAGAAATACCGTCCTGCTCGCCAATACCCTGCGCGAAAGCGCCGCTCGTGGCGGTGAGGTGCTTCGTTTTTCACCCGACTGATCCCCGGCACCTTTTCTCTTTCCTTTTCCCGTCTTTTCCTGCGCACCTCCGGGCGGGGCTCCCGCCGATCGGGCACCCCGGACCCACCGGATCATCCGCTACAACCCAACAGAATACGAAAGGAGCACTCTTTTATGAACCGTCAGAATATCGGCGTTATGCTGAGCGGGCATCGGGACACAGACTATGCCGCGCGCTTCCGGGAAGCGCGGGAAATGGGACTGTCCAGCTGCCAGATTTCCCTGTGGGATCCTTCCCTCTATACCGATCGCACCGCGCAGGAAATCCGCTCCGCCATGCAACAGGAAAACTTCCGTGTTTCTCTCCTCTGGGCCGGATGGTCCGGGCCCTGCGAATGGAATTTCAGCGCCGGGCCGGATACCATCGGCCTGGTCCCGCCCGCCTATCGCCATAAACGCCTCGAAGAGCTGATCGCCGCCTCCGATTTCGCCGAAAAAATCGGGGTCACGGACATCGCCACCCATGTAGGCTTCATCCCCGAAAACCCCGCCGATCCCAATTATCCCGGCCTTATCGCCGCGCTCCGCTTCCTCTGCCGCTACATGCAGAGAAAAGGCCAGTTCTTTCTCTTTGAAACCGGGCAGGAAACTCCCGTAACCATGCTCCGCACCATTGAACGGATCGGGCTCGACAATCTCGGCATCAATTTCGATACGGCCAATCTGATCCTGTATGGCCGCGGCAATCCTGTCGATGCCATACGCGTCTTCGGAAAGTTCATCCGCAACACCCACATCAAGGACGGATTCTACCCCACCGACGGCGAAAACCTCGGTGTGGAAGTGAAGGTCGGGCAGGGGCTGTGCGATCTGCCCCGTATCCTGCGCGCGCTCCGCGACATCGGCTATTCCGGTCCCTATACGATTGAGCGCGAAATCTCCGGCGACGAGCAGAAAAAGGATATTGCCGACACCCTGCTTCTGCTGCAGAATCTGCTTGGCCGGGACGGATGACACACACGCGGAAATTCTCCGCAGACAAAAAAAGGGGGCACACGGAGTTCCGTTTGCCCTCTTTTTTCTTCGGTTTTTCGGTTCTTCCTTTTCCCGGTTCCCGTCTCTCAGTCGCTGACGTACGGGAGAAGCGCCATCTGGCGGGCGCGCTTGATCGCCGTGTTCAGTGCGCGCTGATGCTTCGCACAGGCGCCCGAGACCCGACGGGGAAGAATCTTCGATCTTTCCGAGATGAATTTGCGCAGTTTCATCACGTCTTTGTAATCGATCGCATCCACCTTTTCCGCACAGAAGAGGCATACCTTCTTCTTACGGTGTACGGGGCGGAAAGGACGTGAACTTTCATTCGATGTTCTGTCCATGATTTCTCCTGAAACCTTTCCGGCTCACTGTTTTCTCTTTCTCTCCCGCCGTGAACCTGGCTGCGGAGAGTCCTGCTGCCCCATCAGAAGGGCAGATTTTCGTCGTCGGCAAGTTCTTCAAAATTCGGTGCCGAGGCACTGCTGTATGCCGGCGTCCCGTAGGAATCCGGTGTGTACTGGTTTCCTCCGTTCTGCGCGGCGGGGGCGCCGGTCGCAGCTGCACTGTTCTCTCCACGGTTGGAATCCGCAAAGACAACCTCATCCGCTACCACTTCGGTCGAATATCGCTTGTTCCCCTGCTGGTCCGTCCAGTTATTGTTCTGCAACTGACCGCATACCAGAATAGCACGGCCTTTCCGGAAATAGCGCGACACAAATTCCGCGCTCTGGCGCCATGCAACGATATTGAAAAAGTCCGCTGGGCTCTGGCCCTGCTCGTTCCGACCGAAACGGCGCTGTACCGCAATCGTAAAACGGCAGACAGACACACCCGAGGGCGTCTGCTTCAGTTCAGGATCTGCCGTCAGATTCCCCACGAGAATCACTTTGTTGAAACTGGGCATGGCACGCCTCCTTCACGTTTCTGCTTGCTTGTCCGCTTCTTATTCGGCCGATGCTGTCGCTTCGGTCGCCGCTTCCGCAACGGGTTCTTCCGCCGCAGGAGCTTCCGGCTCTGCCGCTGCTGCCGCGTCTTCCGCTGCCGCTGGCGCTGCTTTTGCCGGGGACGCTGCCGTTCCCTCCGAACGGACCACAATATACCGCATAATCTCATCGGTTATGCCGAACACGCGGTTCAGTTCCAACGGCAACGAAGATTCGCTCTTAAAATTCACAAGCACATAGTAGCCTTCGGCATAATCGTCGATCAGATAGGCCAGTCTGCGTTTGCCCCACACGTTCACATTCTCAATGCTGCCGCCGTTTTCGGTGATCAGCCCTGTGAACTTGTTCACGACAGCCGTCGTCGCTTCTTCGCTCAGATCCGGCTTCACCACGAACAGGGTCTCGTAAGAACAAATGACTTTCTCCATTTCTACACCTCCTTATGGACTTCTGGCCGCCGTAGCGGCAAGGAGCGGAGCGGTTCTTTACCGCTCTCACTATCCTGTTTATTGTAACAGACTTTTTCTTCTCTGTCAAGAGCTTTTTGCAAAAATTCCCTCTCCTTCCAATTGTAAAAAATAAGAAAAACGCATTGCATCTGTCGAGAAAATGGTATATAATGTTTTGTATGCAGGAGGAAGGGGTGCTTTTATGCGGGCAGACAGGGACTGGCTCATTACATGTGAAAACATTGCCCTGCTGGACGGGCGTATCTCCCGCGAGACGGAAAAGCGCATCCCCCTGTTCCGTGAGCTCGCTCATGCCTTTCTGCACCCTTTTCCCGACCCGGAAAATCTCTCGGTACGCGATCTGTTCCTGCGCGCCGGGCAGGCCTTTCCTGCCAGCACCGTACATGACGACGCGCTTTCCGAAAACCGCTCGCTTCTTGCCCGATGTCTGACGCAGCTTACCGCGCAGGACCGCCTTTGCTTTCTGGACGGTCTTCTGCACGCGCTCGGTGCTGTCGGCATTTCCCTCACCGCCGCGTCCTTCTTTCCTGTGTGCGGCATCGACCTGCCACTTCGCTGCCGCGTTGCCTATGTACATAACCCTTACGCCGACGAAGCGTTTGAGTCTTTTTCCGCACTCCTTCCGACGCCTTCCTTCCTCTATGCGGACGGATTCCGCGAGGCCTGTGAAGCCGTCGCAGCACATGAGGCCGATTTCTGCATCCTCCCTTTTGAAAATTCTGCCGGCCCGCTCCTTCCGTTCGCCGAGCTTGCCGAACGCTTTTCTCTCTGCATCAATGCCATCTGCCGCGTTTTTCATGCCGACGGTACCGATGCGACCCGCTTCGCCCTCTATGCCCCGAATATCGCTTCCGTGCTGGCCGGGGATTTTCCCTGCCTCCGCGCTGCTTTTACCATTCCCGGGACAGACGCGCTTCCTCTGCATCTCACCGCCTTCGCCTCTGCCGACGGACGGATTCTCCGTCTTTCCTGCGCCCCCGACGACTCCGCGCCACATGCGCTACGGTGTACCGTCACCCTTCGCATTCCCGCAGAGCGTCTGCTTCCCGTACTTTCCTACCTGCTTGCTTTCACCGGCAACCCCAGGTTGCTCGGACTTTATAAGGAGACCGAAAACGAATGAAAGAGATTTCCTACAAAACCCATGGAACCTGTTCCCGCCGCATCGACGTGAAACTGGACGACGACAATGTCATCCGGGAGGTGCACTTCCTCGGCGGATGCCACGGCAATACCCAAGGCGTTGCCTCGCTTGCCATCGGAAGACCTGCAAGCGACGTGATTGCTCTCCTGCGCGGAATTGACTGCGGCGGAAAAGGAACCTCCTGTCCGGATCAGCTCGCTCTTGCTCTGCTCTCCTGCCTCGAAACCTCCTCCTGAATTGCGGTCCTGCGCACGCACTTCCTGCCCCTGCACCGATTTTTCCGTCCCATGAATCTCCATTGTATACCACGCGCATATACACACGGATCTACACACAAAGAAAGGCGGTCCTCTATGAACTATCAAGAAGAATTTCGCCGCTGGAAAAACAGCGGCATGCTGAACGCGCAGGAGCTCGAAGAACTGAGCGCGGCCGAAAACAATCCTGAACTCCTTCAACTGCATTTCGGATGCGTTCTGTCTTTCGGGACCGCCGGACTGCGTGGCGTTATGGCGGTCGGCCCGGGATGCATGAACCGTTTTACGGTCGGGCAGGCCACGCAGGGACTTGCCAACCTCATTGTCGGAATCGGCGCACAGCAGCGCGGTGTGGCGGTCGCCTATGACAGCCGCAACCGTTCCGAGGAATTTGCACGCACTGCCGCATGCACCCTCGCTGCCAACGGCATCCGTGTCTTTCTCTTTGACGCACCGCGTCCCACACCCGAGCTCTCCTTTACCGTTCGCGATCTGCATTGTATTGCCGGCATCAATATTACCGCTTCTCATAACCCCAAGCAGTACAACGGATACAAGGCATACTGGGAGGACGGCGCGCAGCTGCCACCCGATCACGCCGACACGGTCAGCGCAGAAATTGCCGGCATCGATCTCTTCTCGGGCATCCGCTCTGTGGATTTCGATACCGCCTGCCGCGACGGCCGCATCCGGATCCTCTCCGATGAGGCGGATGACCGCTACATACAGGCGGTCCTCTCTACCGCGATTCAGCCCGAAAATGTAGCAGAGGTGGCCGACCGTCTGGCCATCGTTTATACCCCTCTGCACGGAACCGGGCATATCCTCGTTCCCCGTGTTCTCCGTAGCATCGGTCTCACCCAGCTCAGTACTGTACCCGAGCAGATGGTGCTCGACGGAAACTTCCCGACCGTCGAAAAACCCAATCCGGAAATCCCCGATGCCTTCCGCCTCGGCGTTGCACTGGCGGAGAAAATCGGTTCGGATCTGGTGATTGCCACCGACCCCGATGCCGATCGTGTCGGCGTCATGAGCCGGCGCAAGGATGGCTCCTTTACCACCATCACCGGAAACCAGATGGGGGCGCTTCTGCTCGATTATGTCATTGCTGCCCGCCGCGCCACCGGAAAAATGCCCTACAAGCCCTATGCGGTCAAATCCATCGTTTCCACCGAAATGGTTCGCCGCATCTGTGAACAGAACCAGGTGAAGCTTTACGATGTGCTCACCGGCTTCAAATTCATCGGTGAGGTGATCAAAAATCATGAGGAAGGCGGTGAGGAGGGCAGCTTTATCTTCGGCTTTGAAGAGAGCTACGGCTATCTGTTCGGCGGGTACGCGCGCGACAAGGATGCCGTCTCCGCCACCATGATCATCTGCGAAATGACGGCCTTCTACCGCAAACGCAACATGACTCTCTCCGACGCACTCGAGGAACTCTACCGCCGCTACGGCTATTATATGGATACCACCTACGATATCTATATGGAGGGCCTGGACGGCACCGAACGCCGCGAAAAACTCATGCGCCGCCTGCGGGAAAATCCGCCACGTACCCTCGGTGGACACAGCATCGTTGAGATCGGCGATTATCTGGAAGGGGTCTTCCGCCGGACCGATTCCGGCGTCACACGCCCCACCGGTCAACCCAAAAGCGATGTGATTTCTTTTCTCACCGACTGCGACGACAAGATCCTGATCCGTCCCTCCGGTACCGAACCAAAGGTCAAAATCTATCTTCTTACCCATGCGGAGGACCAAGCCGATCTTGCTCCGAAAACCCAAGCCTATCTGCGGGACAGCAAAGCCCTTGCGGAATAAACCCGTTGCTTTTTACCAAACGATCCTTATGAAACATCTGTATTACCATTATCACGAATCCTTTCATCTTCCGAGCGCCGCATACGGTACCGATTTTCTGGATGCCGTCGGCGATCTGCTGTCACTTCCGGAGGTTGCTTCTCTGTCCGGGTACCGCCATCATCTGTCGGTCAGCCGTTTGCAGCATGTCATGAGTGTAGCGTATCTCAGTTATCTCCTCTGCCTCGAAAACGGGCTCTGCGCCCGCGAGGCGGCCAGAGCCGCACTCCTGCATGACCTCTTCTATTACGACAGAAAAAACCGCACCGGGGCGCCGCATTTCCTTCTCTACCGACACCCGCGCATCGCACGTGAAAATGCGCGCTGCCTTCTCACCATGGGGCTGCTGGAGGAGGATATCATCGGACGCCATATGTGGCCGCTTTCCCCAAGACCACGTACCAGAGAGGGACGTATCGTCAGCCGCATGGACAAATATTGCGCCATGCAGGAATTTTTCAGCTCCTGCCTCCGCTCCGGCCGGCATCAGGCCTGACCGCCGGCCGATTCTCCATACGAAAGGAATTCCACACACGTGACCGAAAGACAAGCGCATATCCGGAATTTCTCCATCATCGCCCATATCGACCATGGAAAATCCACACTGGCCGACCGGATTCTCGAACTCACACAAACCGTTTCCGAACACGAAATGGAAAGCCAGGTCCTTGACAATATGGACCTGGAACGGGAGCGTGGCATCACCATCAAGGCGCGCGCCGTCCGTCTGCACTACCGCGCACGCAGCGGCGAAGAGTATACCTTCCATCTCATCGACACCCCCGGGCATGTGGATTTTCACTATGAGGTCTCCCGCTCGCTCAAAGCCTGCGACGGCGCTCTGCTGGTCGTCGATGCCTCCCAGGGCGTCGAAGCGCAGACCCTGGCCAACGCGTATCTTGCCATTGACAACGATCTTGAAATTATCCCCGTCATCAATAAAATCGATCTCCCCTCCGCGGACATTGCACGCACGCGCAATGAAATTGAGGATGTCATCGGGATCCCGGCGCAGGACTGCCCCGCCGTTTCCGCAAAAACCGGACAGAATATCTCCGATGTTCTGGAGGCCATAGTCCAGTCGATTCCCTGCCCGCGCGGGGACGAGAATGCACCGCTCCGCGCACTGATTTTTGATTCGCACTACGACAGCTATCTCGGCGTTGTCGTTCTCCTGCGCGTCATGGACGGCAGGCTCCGCGCCGGAGACCGGATCCGGCTGATGAGCAACGGTGCCATGTTCGATGTCGTGGAGGTCGGGGCGCTCGAGCCCTTCGGCCTGCATCCCACCGATGCGCTGGCGGCCGGCGATGTTGGCTATCTGACTGCCAGTATCAAGAGCGTTTCCGACACACGGGTTGGCGATACTGTCACGCATGCCGATGCGCCTGCCGCCGAGCCGCTCCCCGGCTTCCGTGAAGCACGCCCCATGGTCTACGCCGGTATTTATCCTGCGGACGGTGCACGCTACGGCGATCTGCGCGACGCGCTGGACAAGCTGCGCCTCAACGATGCCGCGCTTTCCTTTGAACCCGAAACCTCCGTCGCTCTCGGCTTCGGATTCCGGTGCGGATTCCTCGGTCTTTTGCATATGGAAATCATTGAGGAGCGGCTGGAACGAGAATTCAATCTCGATCTGATCACCACCGCGCCCAGCGTCATTTACAAATTGCGCCGCAAGGATGGGCAGACCGTCTATATTGAAAATCCCGCCAGCTACCCCCCGCCTGACGAAATCGAGACGGCGGAGGAACCGGTAGTCCGTGCCTCGCTCATCACTCCCACCGAGTATATCGGCGGCCTGATGGATCTTTGCCAGGAACGGCGCGGAGAATTCCATGATATGAAGTATCTGGACGAAAACCGCGTGGAACTGCACTATACCCTTCCCCTCAATGAAATTATCTACGACTTCTTTGATGCGCTCAAAAGCCGCAGCAAGGGATATGCTTCCCTGGACTATGAATTTGACGGCTATCGCCCCGGAAAACTGGTAAAACTGGATTTTCTTCTCAATGGCGAGCCGGTCGATGCGCTCTCCTTTATCGTTCATGAGGATAAGGCGTATGCGCGCGCAAGGAAAATTGCCGAAAAACTGAAAGAAAACATTCCGCGCCAGCTCTTCGAAATTCCCATTCAGGCTGCCATCGGCTCCAGAATCATCGCAAGGGAAACCGTAAAAGCCATGCGCAAGGATGTACTTGCCAAGTGCTACGGCGGTGATATCACCAGAAAGAAGAAACTGCTCGAAAAGCAGAAGGAAGGAAAAAAGAAAATGCGCCGTCTCGGTTCGGTGGAGGTCACACCCGAGGCATTCATGGCGGTCCTGAAGCTTGATGACGACTGACGCCCTTCTCTATCCCGATCCGGCAGGACACGATACAGGCGTGAAGACGCGCTTTTGCATCACACGCGCCACGGTTTCCGCCTCTGTGCAGATCCGCCTATATCCTTCCCTATGGGGTTTTTCTCCGACACATCTCTCCTTTGCGCATGCCTTCTCCCCGGCGGAAAGCCGGGAGCGTCACCTTCTCCGGCATGACCCTATCCCTGCCTCTGCTTTCGCCGCTTCCGGCACGCAGAGGCTTTTTTGAAAGGAAACCCGGACCGTGTGTTCTGAAACAATCGGAATTTATCTGCATATCCCCTTCTGCCTGCAAAAATGCCGCTACTGTGATTTCTGTTCCTATCCCGGTCGGGATGCAGCCGAGAAAGAGGCGTTTACCGAGGCGCTGTGCCGGGAGATCCGACACGTTGCCCCTTTGTACCGCGACCGCACGGTTGATACGCTCTTTTTTGGTGGTGGTACACCCACGCTTCTTTCCTCCGACGAGCTCCGCAGAATCTGCGCGTGCCTGCGCGACTGCTTTTCGATCCTCCCCGATGCTGAATGGACCTGCGAGGCCAATCCGGCCACACTGGACGATACGCGCTGCCATGCCCTGCGCACAAACGGCGTCAACCGACTCAGCATCGGTATGCAGAGTGCCTCGGATGCCGAGCTTGCCTGCCTGGGACGCGTCCACCGCGCATCCGATCTTCCGCCCGCGGTAGCGCTTGCGCGCAAGCACGGTTTTACCAATATCAACCTGGATCTGATGATGGGCATCCCATGTCAGACACTTGCCAGCTTTTCGGATTCTCTGGATGCGGCACTCTCTCTTGCTCCCGCTCATCTTTCGGTGTATTCGCTTCAGATAGAGCCGGGGACGCCGTTCTTCGCGCAAAAGGACGCGCTCCCGCTTCCCGATGAGGACACAGAAGAAGCGATGTACGCACTTCTTCTCGCCCGCCTGCATGCAGAAGGCTTCCGGCATTACGAGATCAGCAATTTTGCAAAAGAGCCGGCCCTGTGCCGTCACAATCTGCGCTATTGGCTGCGGAAGGATTATCTCGGATTCGGCCCTGCGGCACACGGTTGTGTGGGAAACCGCCGTTTCTATCATTCTGCCGATCTTTCTTCCTATATCCGGGATCCTGTCGCTTCACGGAGGGAGGATCCACCGCTCTTGCCCGGCGAGATCGAATATGAGACCATCCTGCTCGCGCTCCGCACCGATCGCGGCATCGATGAAATCGCCTTTTCCGAGGCCTTCGGTCACGGCTTCCGATCCTGCTATGCCGCGGCTCTCGCTCCCTTCCGCGATGCCGGACTTCTCTGTTGTTCCGAACGCTACACCGCACTGACCGAACGCGGCATGCGCCTCTCCAATACCGTCCTTGCCGGGATCTTTGCGTCCGATGCCGCCGCACACCTGTTTCCTGCAAAAATCTATTGACATCCACAATCTTTCCTGATAAAATAATATTGCTATGTTATACTATCTTTAGTTATGTCGTACTGCATCTTTTTCATCACATGATTTCTGAAGGAGGGCGCTTTTGCGCTGTGTATTATGGCTGAGGAGAAAAACCTGACCCCCGATACCGAAACCGAAGAAGAAGTGGAAACCTATACGCTGACCGATGAAGACGGGCAGGAGTATGAGTTCATTCTGCTCGGGACCTGTGAGTCCGACGGCCAGACCTACTATGCTCTCGCTCCCGCCGACGACGAACAGTCGGAAGAATATGTGATCCTCCGCGCCGAAGAAGACCAGGACGGGGAGATCCTTCTTGTCACCATCGATGATGACGATGAATTCGATCGTGTTTCGGATATCTTCGACGATGAGCTGTTCGGCGAGGTCGACTGCGATTCGCTCGGCTGATCCCGGCTTCCTGTTTTTTCTGACCTTCTTTCCCTGCATACTTCCTGCTTGGTTTGTGATAGAATCGGTTTTGGACCGACACTTTATGTTTTGGAGTCCGTTACTTCGTGAAATGGGTTTGCAGACCTCCCGTCAGGGCCGACTCCGTTCCGCCCGAAACGGACGCTGGGAGCACAAAATGACCGAGAGGACACCTACCTGCACTTGCAGGGTTAAACACCTGTTCTACACGGCTCGGCGGGATTTTCTTTTTCTCACGCCCTTCTACGCCCTTCTTTTCACTTTTACACGCGTTCTTTTCCACGCTCACCATTCATACTATAAAAAATAAGGAGTATACATAACCATGGGTTTGATTCGTGCTGCTATCGGTGCCGTCGGTTCGGTCACCGCCGATCAGTGGAGAGAATTCTTCACCTGCGATTCGCTTTCTAATGAAATCCTTGTTGCAAAAGGTGTCATGCAGACAAAAGGGCGCGGCTGGTTCCGCAATAATAAAGCATCCACCGATATCATCACCAGCGGCTCGGTCATCAATGTCAACGAAGGTCAGGTCGCTCTTATCGTCGATAACGGAAAAATTGTCGAGTTCTGCGCCGAACCCGGTGCCTTCCGCTGGGATGCTTCCACCGAGCCTTCCCTCTTCTGCGGTGATTTCTTCAAGGGGATGATTGAATCCTTCAAGCGCATCGGATACCGATTCACCTTTGGGGGCGATCTCGGTTCGCAGCAACGCGTCTATTATGTCAACGTCAAGGAAATTCTGGACAACAGATTCGGCACCACCACGCCCATGCCTTACGACGATCCCTATTATAAAACCGCTCTCTATGTCCGCTACTTCGGACAGTACTCCTTCCGCATCACCGATCCGGTGATCTTCTTCTCCAATATTGCCGGCAATGTCGCCGACACCTATACGCGCAGCCAGCTCATGGATACCTGTACCAATGAATTCATGACCGCGCTGGACTCTTCCCTTGCCCAGTGTGCCGTGGAAGGTGTCAAATTCTCCCTCCTCCCCACAAAGCAGCGCGAAATTGCCGCCTATATGAATCAGACACTCGATGAGGAGTGGCATCAGAAGCGCGGCATGGAGATCATCTCGGTTGCTCTTGTCAAAGTAACCCCGGACGATAAAAGCCGTGAAAGAATTGAAGAATTTGATTCCAATGTCATGCATTCCGATCCGAACGCCATGACCGGCGGTCTCGCCTATGCACAGATGAAGGCCATGCAGAATGCCGCCAGCAATGAAAATGGCGCCATGAATGCTTTCCTTGGACTCGGTATGGCCACCAATTTTATGGGTGGCGCCAACGCGCAGGGAAATCTCATGGAAAATGCGCAGAAGTTGGCAAAGGAAAAGCAGCAGCAGAACGATTCGCAGGCCGCACAGAAGGTCTGCACCGGTTGCGGTCAGAAATTCGAAGGTCGCTTCTGCCCCGCCTGCGGTATGAAATACGAAGACGATGCCAGCTGGATCTGTCCCTCCTGCGGGAAAACAGGAACCGGCAACTTCTGTCCTGAATGCGGTACGAAAAAACCCACAGGATACTCCTGCACCTGCGGGTACCATTCGGATTCACCCTTCCGGTTCTGCCCCGAATGCGGGAAAAAGCAGGATGAACAGTAATTTCCTTCCTGATTACAGCAATTACGGCGGAAAGCGGGTATCGGCATGAAAAAATTCCTGCGCTGTCTCCTGTTCCTGACAGTGTCTGTCGGACTGATGCTCGCGTTCGGAGAACGCCTGCAGCAATGGATCGTTCCGTATTTTCCGGATCCCTCTCATGCCTCCTACGGTACATCCGGCCGCTATGGGGATTCCCCCGCTCCGGATTCCGATGGCGATGCCGTTCAGTCCCTGCTACCCGATTCCTCACGCGCTTACTATTACAGTCAGTTGTCTGAAAATGCAAAAGCGCTGTACTCCGCTGTTTTCTACCAGTGCCTGCCCGAAAGCGGAGAAGCCGATATCCGCATTACACTCCCGCAGCCTGTCACCGTGATCAAGGAAGAAGGCGAGTCGGAAGATGACTTTGCCGCCCGTCTTGCCAGACAGATTCTTGAAACCTTTCAGCCGGCGCTTGACGCCCTTGCCTACGATCATCCTGAGATCGACTGGATTCGGATGGGAGAGGAAGACGGCTCAGCCTTTTCCTATACCACGACCCATCTCCCCTTTTCTTCCGATACCGCTACGGTGACAAAGCTTTCATTTCGCCTCAAATGTGAAGAACGCGACGGTGGGATCGCCGCTTACTGCGATCGGTTGCTCGAAACTGCGGCCTCCGTTTCCATCCCTGACGGACTTTCCCGTTATGATACGCTGCTTTTGCTGCAGCAGGCTCTTTGTGAGCGGGTCTCCTACTGCACCGATGCACCTTACGCCCATGAGGCTGCCGGTGCACTTCTGTACGGTCAGGCCGTTTGCGACGGATACGCCAAGGCCTTCAAGCTCCTGTGCGACGAAAACGACATCCCCTGCATTGTCGTGCCCGGCAAGGCCTTTCAGTATGGCAGTGAAGAGCCGCACGCCTGGAATTATGTTCAGATGGAGAACGGCCTTTGGTATGCCATCGATACCACCTGGAATGACCGGGAGGGGAGCACCGCCGATACGCGCTTCTTCCTGGTGGGAAAGGATACAGTCACGTCCTATGCACTGGGAAGCTTTTCACAAAGCCATCTGCCGTCCGGCTCTTTTTCTCCTGTTGCCTATGAACCCTTCCGCCTGCCTGCGCTCTCTTCCGAACGCTATCTGCCGGAAAGCATACCCTCTGAGGCTGCCTGAACCCTGCAAACCTGGCATGCAACCCTTTCCTATTTTCGCACTTGCATCAAAAAACGTGCGCGTACAAAATTGTACGCGCACGTTTCACTTTTTCTTATGTATTCACAGGTCTTGTGCAATTGCCGGCATCTCATATTGCCCCGATCCCGGCATCAGCAATTCCTGTATGTTTGTAAACTCTCTTTGGTATATGGCGCCGTATTTGGAAAAGCTCGTCCGGCGGATCTGATACCGATCCATCAGCGATGCCAGCCACAGTGGAACTGCGCTCGTCACCTTTACCTCCATCAGGTGTGTACCCTGCGGAAAATACAATCCGCCGTAGTCCCCCTCATGCAGCGATACCTGCTCAAAGCGATACCGGATGTCCGAATCAAACGTAACACGCAGATCCCCGCCGTTTGCATCTGCAAATGGCAATCGGTTATAGGACAGAAACAGCGCCGCATGCGGACGGTGAAATTGCAGAAAATACCGGATCTCCCGCATGATCTGCGAATCCCGTGCATCCGGATATATCCCACGGTCAAGAAAGTCACAGGCCTCCCGATACGGCAACCGCTCCCTCCGCTTGTAGACCATCCGGTTCACTTTCTTCTTGATCTCAATGAATACTTCCGTATCCGGCCCCGGCACACCGTAACTCCGCATACGTAGCTTCTCTTTGTACAACGGACGGTCGATCGACTTCCGGATCAGATCGTACCGGTCGGTATCGTAATACAGATTGCAGGTTCGGTACTCTCCGTAGGGATCCTTCTGCATACGCTCCTCTACCGCTGACAGAAATTCTTCATAGCATTCCGGCGGAATCAGATATTTCATTTCCTTGCGGTTGAATGTCAACTGTGGCATATATCAGAGCCCCCCTCGGAAAACTGTATTCAGTATACAGAATGCTTCCTGTAAATGCATGAACAAATTGTGAACATTGGCTGCCAGACATTCCCTTCTCTGTCTGCCGCGCTTTCGTTCCACCCAATGCCTTGATTTTCCAGGCGCTTTGTGGTACAATAGCTCCACAGGTGTCTTCGCCTGAAAACCATTGCCGGAAGGCTCCGTATGAGTAATAAGAAAAATTCTTATCTTTATTCTATCAACGGTCCCGAGGATCTGCGTGCCCTTCCCGCTTCGGCCATGCCGGATCTGGCGGAAGAGATACGCGCCTTCCTCATTGATCATGTAGAAAAAACCGGGGGACATCTGGCCTCCAACCTTGGCGTTGTGGAACTCTCTATTGCACTTCATCGTGTCTTTCATGCTCCGGAAGATCACATTATATGGGATGTCGGACATCAAAGCTATGTCCATAAAATCCTCACCGGCAGAAGAGACCGTTTCGATTCCCTGCGCCAGGTCGGCGGTCTCTCCGGCTTCACCAACCGACGCGAAAGCATATACGATGCTTTCGGCGCCGGTCACAGCAGTACCTCGGTCTCTGCCGCCCTCGGGTTCGCACAGGCGGACGCCATTCAGAAAAAGGACGCCTATACCGTCGCCATCATCGGCGACGGTGCCTTCACAGGCGGCATGGTTCACGAGGCGCTCTACAATGTATCCCCGGATCTACCGCTCATCCTCATCCTCAATGAAAACGAAATGTCCATCTCCCGCAATACCGGAGCATTTGCACGCTATATCGCCGATATACGTGCCTCCGCTTCCTACCTCGCCACCAAACGCCGTACCGCACGCCTTCTGCACAAAATTCCCCTGATCGGAAAACCCATCTATCACATGCTCCGCGGAATCACACGACATGTCAAGCGCAGCATCTATCACAGCAACTATTTTGAAAGTCTCGGTCTTCTCTATCTCGGGCCGGTCAACGGCAATGACTATTCGCGTGTCGAACGCGTTCTCCGTCAGGCGAAAAGCCGGCACGGCGCGGTACTCGTCCATATCAAAACCCAGAAAGGAAAGGGATACGCGCCAGCGGAAGCCGATCCTTCCGGATATCACAGCACACGCGGAGAGGGCTCCGAAAGCAGCACCGATTCGTTTCATTCGGTCTTCGGGGAAGAGCTCCTTTCCTGCGCGCGCGAAAATCCGCGCATTGCCGCCATTACCGCTGCCATGGGGCTTGGCTGCGGCATCGAGAATTTCCGGACCGCCTTCCCGGAACGCTATTTTGATGTCGGGATCGCCGAGGAGCATGCTACCACCTTTGCCGCCGGTATGGCGGCCGACGGAATGATCCCCTGCTTTGCCGTCTATTCCACCTTCCTGCAACGTGCCTACGACAATATCCTTCACGATGTCGCTCTGCAGAACCTCCCCGTCAAATTCTTTATCGACCGGGCGGGACTTGCTCTCCATGACGGCGCCACCCATCACGGCATTTTTGATGTCGCTTATCTCTCCGGTATTCCCCATATCCGGCTGTACGCACCCGCTACCTACGGTTCGCTCCGCGCCATTATGCATCACGTACTCGCTCTTCCAGGCCCTTGCGCCATCCGCTATCCCAATGCAGCAGAGGATCCACGCGTACCCGCTCGCTTCTATCCGGAAGGCCGGTATGACGAGTTCGGTGTGCGCCCCGACTACCCTTCCGATACAATACCGGACAATGTTATTCTCACCTACGGCGGTATCATTTCCCGCGTTCTGGACGCAGCGGATGAGGCGCGGACACAGGGAAAGTCCGTCGGCGTCATTCTGCTCGAGGAGCTCAAGCCGTACGATCTGCTCGCAAAGCGTATCAAACCTTTCCTGCGGTCCCACACCCATGTCCTGTTTGTAGAAGAAGGCATAGAAAACGGCGGCGCTGCTGCTCTCACCCTGCTCTCCCTTCATCGCTGTATGGGGGCTGACTTCCCTGCCGATTACCATATCCTTGCCATCAGCGACCACTTTGCTGCACCTTCTGCTCCGACCGATCTGTACCGTTTCTGCAAAATCGGGCGTGAGGATATTCTTGCAAATCTGATCTGACTGTGAGGAAGTACCCTATAGCGAAAGGAGATTGTTATGTACCGTTTGACCGTCAATGAGGAATTTACTGCCGATTTCCAGGTTGCACAATCCGAATCCCCCGATGTCCGGATTGTCACCGTATGCGCCACATCCAAGGGCGCACCCGCCAAGCTCACATGGAAACTCGCCTGGGATGCCGAGAATATCGGCGTACATACCACCTTTACACCAAATGCTTTTCAGGACAAACGGGTCCGACCTAACTGGGGTAGCATCTCGGATTCTACGGCTATGTCCGGAGCGCCGCTGTACTGCTGCCTCTCCTATGATGATGAAAACCGCCTCACCATTGCCTGTGCCGATGCCAAGAATCAGGTACGCATCCGCGCCGGCGTCAGCGAAGAGACCGCCCGACTCGAGAACACGGTGGAAGTCCGCGTCGGATGCGCGGTTTCCGCATACCGGACCGAGGTACGTATCGATACGCGCCCTCTCCCCTTCTACCGTTGTATAGAAGATGTCGCCGCATGGTGGGAACAGCACGACGGCTATACTCCCGCTCCGGTTCCGGACGATGCCCGCGCTCCTCTGTATTCCTCCTGGTACAGCTTCCATCAGGGCGTCGATCCACAGCGCATTATTGAGGAATGCCGCTATTTTGCTTCGCTCGGATGCAAGGTCCTCATCGTCGACGACGGCTGGCAAACCTCCGATAACAGCCGGGGCTACGCCTTCTGCGGCGATTGGGAACCTACGCCGGACAAGGTGCCCGACATGCGGGCCTTCGTCGATGCAGTGCACAGGACCGGTCTCAAATTCATGCTCTGGTATTCGGTCCCCTTTGTCGGAGTACATACCCGCACCTATGAACGATTCCGCGACTGCATGCTTGCTCCTTCCCGCCACCCAGATACCTATGTGCTTGACCCGCGCTATCCCGAGGTTCGTGCCTATCTGATCGGGCTTTACGAAAAGGCAGTCACAGCCTGGGATCTGGACGGCTTCAAGCTGGATTTCGTCGACAGCTTCCAGGAGAGCGACGTGGTAAAGCCCGGTATGGACTATGTTTCGGTATACGATGCGCTCGACCGGCTCCTCAAAGACGTCATGGCCACCCTCCGCGCGCAAAAGCCCGACATTCTGATTGAATTCCGTCAGAGCTATATCGGCCCGCTCATGCGTACCTTCGGTAATATGCTGCGCTCGGGCGACTGTCCCAACGACAGCTATCAGAACCGCCAGAATGTTCTCGCCCTCCGTCTGACCAGCCGTCATACCGCGGTGCATTCGGATATGGTCATGTGGAATTATGGGGAGCCTGTTGAAATGGCGGCCTTTCAGCTCACCTGTGTGCTTTTTGCGGTTCCGCAGGTTTCGGTTCTGCATGACCGCATGCCCCCCGAGCATGCTGCGATGGTTCGCAACTGGCTCTCTTTCTTCGTGCGTTACCGCGATGTCCTGCAAACCGGCGACATGTTCTACAAAAATTATGCCGCCAATTTCTCCTACGTTTCTTCCCGCCTCGGCGACACGCAGATCGGGGCTGTCTATTCCGGGCGCATTGCCTATCTGAACACCCGGACCCCGCGTATCATCGTGGTCAATGCCACCATGGAGGACACGGTGCTGCTCTCCTCCGCATTCGGAGGCAGGTATGCGGCACGTATCTATGACTGCTGCGGAAACCTGCTGTCGGAAACGGTTTGCCCACTCGGCGACGATCCTCTTACGGTCCGGATACCGGTCAACGGAAGAATCGAGCTGGACAGCATCTGAAAGCAGCCCGTCATGACGGACAGATTTTCCCATATATAGTTCACACAGACAAACAGAGGAAGGCGACGGCCTTCCTCTGTTTTATATCGGTTTGTCTCTCCGGGTACGTGCTGTCCTTCCGGACGCGCACACCCTCTCAGTCGTCTACGCGTGCGGCCAGCAGTTCCCGATGCGCGTGATAGAAACTGCCGTAGCAGCCCGCATCCAGCGCGTCCCGGATCTTCTGCATGAGGTCATTGTAAAACCACAGGTTGTGCAATACGCACAGACGCATCCCCAGCATCTCCCGCGCCTTGAACAGATGCCGCACATATGCCCGGCTGTAATTCCGGCAGGCAGGACAGCCACAACGCAGCGAGATCGGCCGCGGATCCTCTGCATACTTCTCATTGTGGATATTCAGCTTCCCTTCCCATGTGAACAGATTCCCGTGCCGGGCATTCCGGCTCGGCATCACACAGTCAAAGAAGTCCACGCCACGGTAGACCGCCTCCAGAATGTTCTGCGGGGTTCCCACACCCATCAGATACCGCGGTTTGTCCTGCGGCATATAGGGCTCCACCGCTTCAATTGTCTCGTACATCTGTTCGGTTTCTTCCCCGACCGCAAGACCGCCGATGGCGTATCCGTCACAATCCAGTTCTGCAATCTCCTGCATATGCCGGATCCGCAGGTCCGCATAGGTGCTACCCTGGTTGATCCCGAACAGCAGCTGATCCGGATTGATCGTATCCGGAGCCTCCCGCAGCCGCAGAAGCTCCGCTTTGCACCGCGAAAGCCAGCGTGTCGTCCGCTCGCAGGACAGGCGGGTATAGGTATACTCCGCCGGATTTTCTATGCACTCGTCAAACGCCATTGCAATCGTGGAGCCAAGATGCGACTGGATCCGCATGCTCTCTTCCGGTCCCATGAAAATGCGTCGCCCGTCCATGTGCGAATTAAAGGTCACGCCCTCTTCTGTAATCCGACGCAGCTTTGCCAGCGAAAACACCTGAAATCCGCCGCTGTCCGTCAGAATCGGCTTGTCCCAGTTGAAAAAACGGTGTAAGCCTCCCATCCGGTGGATCAGTTCGTCTCCGGGGCGAATGTGCAGATGATAGGTGTTCGACAGCTCCACCTGACAGTTCAGCTCCCGCAGATCCATGGTGGACACGCCGCCCTTGATGGCGGCGCTCGTGCCTACATTCATAAATACCGGCGTCTCAATCCGGCCATGTACGGTTTCCGCCACTCCGCGCCGCGCGTGTCCTTCGCTTCTGATCACTTTGAAAAACATAGTTTCCTCACGTATCTCCTTGCACCCTTCACATAATCCGGTCAAACTGCCGGTCGAGTGCCTGCCTCGTCATTCGCACCGCCACAGGACGGCCGTGCGGACACACCGTAATATCCGGGAGGGAAAGCAGCGTCCGGACCAGCCAGTCGATCTGCTCCTCACCGTATATCCGTCCCCCTTTGATGGCGGCCTTACATGCCACCTGATACAATAGGCGCTCCCGTCGCTTCTCCTCCGTCAACGAGGCTTCCCCGGTGCCCTCGACGCTGTCCGACACAAGCGACGCAAACAGGCTCTGGGCATCCGAAGGATCCACGCCGTTCGGAATGGCCGTGATCCGCACAGCGGGGGCATCGGTCTCCTGCGTATAGGAAAAGCCCACCGCTTCATACTCCGTGCGATGCTCCACAGCCGCGGCCAGCTCCGGCGCGCTGAGCAGCACGCGGATCGGGACCAGCAGAGCCTGGGAGGCCACACGCCCATCCGCTTTCTGGCGGGAAAGCATCCGCTCAAACAGGATCCTTTCATGTGCCGCATGCTTATCGATCAGCAGCAGTTCATCCCCGGTCTCCACAAAAACATAGCATCGGAACGCTTCCCCGATGATACGGTAGGGTGGACAGGAGTCCGACGCGGCGGAGGTGGCACTTTTCCCGGCTACGGAAACGCCCGTTCCGGCCGGTGTTGACCGGCAGACGGTACCGATATCTTGTACTCCGCCTTCCGGGCTTTTCTCCGCCTGGGGGCTTCCATTCGACTCGTCGGATTTCGCTGTATCCGCCACTTCTTCCGATGCTGTTCCTGCAAGGGATGCATCGCCTGCATCCGGCATTTCACAACATACGGGGGATGTTTCAATCGCCGTTTTGCTTCCGAATCGCCATCCTCCTTCCGGCAAACTGCTCTGCCCGATATGCGGCGCCGGATCCCGTAGACCGGTTTCCTCCATATGCATACGCATACGCCGCAGGGTTTCGCTGACCGGGACCGCAGAGCCGGTGGTCCGGATTCGGTTCGGGCCAGGAATTTCTGCGCCGGACGATGACGGCAGCGTTATCTGTCTGCCAGAGAAAGCAGCTTCCTGCCACGCGCCCGATGCGGTGCTGCCCGTCGGCTCCGCCTTCTTCCCGGGCGCAGGATGCCCGCCACGTTCCCCCGCAATACGGCCAAAATCCAGCTCCGGTCGGCTCCCGTTGCTTTCCAGCGCCGTGCGCAACGCATAGTATACCAGTTCAAATACCGCGCGTTCATCCGAAAACTTCACTTCCAGCTTTGCAGGATGCACATTCACATCCACTGCCGCGTTGGGTATCGTGAGAAACAGCGCACAGACCGGAAAACGCTCGGCCGCCATATAGGACACATACGCCTTTTCGAGCGCCGCCGTCATGGTTTTGCTCTTGATATACCGCCCGTTGATGAACATGTTCTGGTGGTTGCGGTTGTTCCGGGCGTTGTCCGGGCGGCCTATGTAGCCCTCCAGTGTCAGTCCGCCACGTTCCCCATGAATCTCAATCAGGCGAGAGGCAAAATCACGGCCCAGCAATGCGTACAGCGTGTTCAGCAGTTTCCCATCCCCGGCCGTGGAAAACCGGGAGTTCCCGTCGGTCACCAGCGTAAACGCTATGTCCGGGCGCGACATGGCCACCTTTTCTGCCACCGCTACACAGGCCATGGTTTCCGTACTGTCCTTTTTCAGAAATTTCCGACGCGCCGGTACACGGGCAAACAGGTTCTCCACCACCACCGTCGTCCCGTCCGCGCAGCCCACCTCAGATATGTCCAGCACACGGCCGCATTCTGCCGTCAGCATGGTGCCGGATTCCGCCCCGTGTGTTTTCGTCAGGATCCGCAGATCGCTCACCGATGCGATCGCCGCCAGCGCCTCCCCGCGAAAGCCCAGCGTCGCGATGCGGTCAAGATCCTGCGCATCGTGGATTTTACTCGTTGCATGCCGGCGGATCGCAACCGGCAGATCCTCCGCGCTCATACCGCTCCCGTCGTCGGTAACGCGCACCATCGCCACACCGCCGCCACGGATTTCCGCGGTGATATTCCGACCGCCTGCGTCGATTGCATTTTCCAGCAGTTCCTTCAGAACCGATGCCGGCCGGTCTACGACCTCGCCCGCCGCAATCAGGTTCGCTACATCAAAACTCAGCACACGGATGCTTCCCATGCCTGTGCTCCTTTCCGCTCCTTTCAGTTCCCCGCTCCGGTCGAAAGGATCTTTTTCAGTTCGTAGAGCAGATTCATCGCTTCAATCGGCGTGATGATGTTCAGGTCGGCGGCCCGGATCCGTGCCGCCGCCTCTCGTGCCTCCTCGTCTGCCAGTACCGTCAGCATATCCGGCTCTGCCGGAGACGCTGCGGCCGCGGGAGCTTCGCGCTTACCCTTAGGAGGACGCACCGGATCGCCTTTTTCAATGTCCGCAAGAATCTGCCGCGCGCGGCGCACGACTTCATTCGGCACCCCGGCAAGGCGCGCCACTTCAATCCCGTAGCTGTCGTCGGTCGCTCCCCGCACGATCTTCCGCAGAAAGACAATATCCTCCCCGTGCTTCCGCGCCGCGATGTTGTAATTCACGACGCCCTCAAATTCCTGTTCCAGCGTCGTCAGCTCATGGTAGTGCGTCGCAAACAATGTCCGCGCGCCGATCTTTTTGCTCAACGTGTACTCCGCCACCGCGCGTGCAATACTCATACCGTCGTATGTACTTGTTCCGCGCCCCACCTCGTCGTATATGATCAGCGAGCGCGATGTCGCGTTCTGCAGGATGTTTGCGACCTCGGTCATCTCCAGCATGAAGGTGGATTGTCCCGATGCCAGATCGTCCGATGCGCCGACACGGGTAAACAGCCGGTCCACAATCCCGATATGCGCCGATGCCGCGGGGACGAACGAGCCAACCTGTGCCATCACGGCGATCAGCGCTACCTGCCGCATATAGGTGGATTTTCCCGCCATGTTCGGTCCGGTAATCAGCAGCAGGCGGTTGGCACCGGTATCGAGCAGTGTGTCGTTCGGGACAAAATAGCTGCCCTCCACAAAGCGCTCCACCACCGGGTGCCGCCCCTCTTTGATCTCGCAGCGGTCGGAAAGATCCACTTCGGGGCAGGTATAATTGTTCTTGACTGCCACCTCGGCAAGCGACAGATATACATCCATCTCCGCCATCCCCGCTGCCGCCTTCTGGATGCGCTCCGCAGCGCCTGCCACGGTCTCACGCAATTGCACGAAGATTTCGTATTCCAATGCGGTCAGCTTGTCCGCCGCACCCAGCACCGTCGACTCCATATCCTTCAGCTCTTCGGTGATATATCGCTCGCAGTTGGCCAGCGTCTGCTTCCGGATGTAACGATCCGGCACCTGCGCAATCTGGGATTTGGTTACCTCCAGGTAGTAGCCGAACACCTTGTTGTATCCGACGCGCAGGCCCTTGATGCCCGTCGCTTCCCGCTCCCGGGCCTCGATCTCCTCGATCCAGCCGCGCCCGTTCTGCATTACCGATCGCAGATAATCCACGTCCTTATTGTATCCGTCCCGGATCAGACCCCCGTCCCGGAGCGAAAACGGCGGATCCTCAGGAAGCGCCGATTCCAGCAAACCGGCTATGTCGTGAAGACGATCGGACTCCTCACAGAAAGCACGAACACGCGGACTTCCGAAGCCGCGCAGTCTTTCCCGCAACGCCGGCAGAACCCCGATGCTTTGCGCAATCGCACGCAGATCCTTGGCATTGGCCGTCCCGTATACCGCGCGCGCCGTCAACCGCTCCAGATCCAGCACCTGCGAGAGCAGCTCCCGCAGCTCCTGACGCGCAATGTAGTCCGACGCAAATTCCGAGACCGCCGCCTGCCGCGCCCCGATTGCCGCCGGCTGAATCAGCGGGCGGAGCAGCCAGCTGCGCAGCATCCGCGCACCCATCGCCGTCTCTGTCCGGTCCAGCACCCACAGCAGGGTGCCCTTCTTCTCCTTCGTACGCATGGATTCCACAAGCTCCAGATTGCGGCGCGTACTCGCGTCAATCTCCATATACTGGCTGTCGCGGTAGACCGTCAGTGCACGTACAAACGTGGCGCTGCAGCGCTGCGTCTCCCGGATGTATCCCAGCAGCGCACCGCATGCACAGAGAGCCGCCGGATCCTGCAGCTTCTCCGCCTCCGCACCCAGCTGTGCCTGCACAAGCGACTGCGCCGCCTCCATGGCAAACAGATCCGCCCGGCCGTCGGTCAGCAGCGTGGAAAAGCGGCGGGTCATATATTCCGCAAGCGATCCGCATTCCTCGCGTGTCACATTCAGAATTGCCTCGCTCGGCGCCCATACACCCAGTTCATTCTCCGCACGCGCCTGCCGGTCCTCCCCCTCCATGACCGTCACCGACAGCTGTCCCGTCGAAATATCCGCAAATCCGAGCCCGATTCGCCCCTCGGTGATATATACCGCCACCAGATAGTTGTTCCGGCTGTCATCCAGCTGCGCGCTGTCTGTCACCGTCCCCGGTGTCACCACGCGCACAATTTCACGCCGCACAAGTCCCTTTGCCTGCGACGGGTCCTCGGTCTGGTCGCATACCGCAACCTTATATCCCAGCTCCACCAGCTTCCCGATGTACTGGTCCACCTTATGAAAGGGCACGCCGCACATCGCGGCACGCCTGTCCTCTCCGCAGTCCCGTCCCGTCAGCGTCAGATCCAGCGCACGCGATACCGTGATCGCGTCCGAAAAAAACATTTCGTAAAAATCCCCGAGTCGGTACATCAGAATATAGTCCCGGTACTGCTCCTTGATCTCGCGGTACTGCTGCATCATCGGCGTAATCGATGCCAGCGTGGTCATATCGGTTATCAGGTCGGCCATGTCGCTTCTCCGTTTCCTTGCGTCTTCTGTGTTCTGTACCTCTTCGTTTTTTGCTTTCCCCACCATGGGACTGCTCTCAGTGACAGCCACTGCACCCCGCACAGTCATGGTTGCAATGCTGCGGACGTACCCCGAAGGCATAGTAGGTGATCTCTTCGTTGATGCGCTGCATCAGTTCGTTCACCGCTTTCTGTGCCGACGCATACCGCGTATAATTCCCGTTCCGGTTGATCTCGGCCGCCAATGCATCCATCCGGCCGCGCAGCTGCTCAATCACCGCCTTGTCCTGCTCGTCGAGGTCCTTGTTGAATTCCTCGGTCAGGCAGGTGCGCTGCGCATTGTACTCGGTCATCTGGGCCGAAAGCTCCGTGTCCGCATCAAACGCCGCCTTTGCTTCATCATAGGCAAGCAGCACAGGGTCCTTCCGGATTCCCTCCCCCAGGTCTTTTGCCAGCTCCATTACGTCTTTCATTCTATTTTCCTCTTTCGTTCTTGTGTTTGCTCTTTTGTTCTCTTGCTCTTTGCTTCTTCTCTGACGCTTGCATCTGCGCTTCCGTTTACGTTTCCGTCACGGCTTCTGCTGCACAAGCTCTCCGTGCAGTACATACGAGTCCGCGCGCAGGATACGGACGGTGCGGAACTCTCCCACGTCGGACGGCGCGGCGGCAAAGTGTACCAGCTTGCCTGCTGCCGTACGCCCACTGTACAGCCTGCTGTCGTTCTTGCTCACACCGTCCACCAGCACCCGCACCGCACAGCCTTCGTATTTCCGGTTCGAGGCCGCTGCCATCTCATTGGCGCAGGCAAGCAGACGCGAAAAGCGCGCACTCCGTTCGGCCTCGGTCAACGGATTCTCCATGTTGGCCGCCGGCGTTCCCTCCCGCGGAGAGTACAGGAAGGAATATACCATATCGTACCCCACACGGCGCAAAACGTCGCAGGTTGCCGCAAAATCCGCCTCGCTCTCTCCGGGAAAGCCCACGATCACATCGGTCGTAAGCGCAATGTCCGGCATGGCACGGCGCAATCGCTCCACCGTCCCAAGATACCCCTTTGCCGTGTATTTCCGATTCATGGCCGAAAGGATCCGATCGCTGCCCGACTGCAACGGCAGATGAAAATGCGGGGCGACACGCTCCGGGTGCGCCGCCATTACCGCTATGAGACGATCGGACACATCCTTCGGATGGCTGGTCATAAAACGCAGCAGAAAATCTCCGGGAAGCCGGCAGATCCGATCCATCAGTTCCGCAAAATCGCAATCGCTCCGATAGGAATTCACATTCTGGCCGAGCAGGGTGATGTCCTTGCATCCGTCCGCCACCAATGCACGCACCTCGTCCACAATCGCCGCGCTCCCGCGACTGCGCTCCCTGCCGCGGACATACGGCACGATACAGTAGGTGCAGAAATTGTTGCATCCGTACATGATGCTGACATACGCGCGGTGGCGATGGGTGCGCCGGACCGGCAATCCCTCCGGGATCTCCTCCGCTTCTTCCCCGAGCAGAAAACGACGCTTGTGCTGCTCCATAACGCTCAGGAGCACCTCGGGCAACCGGTGCAGCGCAGAAGGCTCCAGCGTAAAGCTGACATACGGATACCCGCGCCGCAGCTGCTCCACACGGGAGCCTCTCGCTGTCATGCAGCCGCAGACACCCACGATCAGCCCGGGATTCTTCTCCCGCAGATGCTTGCAGGTCCCTATAATCGACAACGCGCGCAGCTCCGCATGTTCGCGCACCGCGCAGGTATTGAGCAGAATCAGATCCGCTTCCTCCGGTCGCTCCACCGGGCTGTATCCCATCTGCTCGGCCATGCCTCGCAGCTTCTCTCCGTCTGCCTCGTTCTGCTGGCAGCCGAAGGTGATCACATATACGCCGGGCGTACGTCCCGTCGCCCGGTTGCGCGCACGCACCCGCTCCATCATATCGGCCACATCCCTGCCGACGTTTTTCCCGTTTTCCATTCGCTCCCCTTCTTGCCTCTTCTTGCTCCCCTTTTTGCTCCGTTTGCTCAGAGCCTTTCCCATGTCACACCAGGAGAGGTCCAGATCCCGCCGTCCTCCGCAATCAGCACCAGGCCGTAGTCCTGTGCTCCCGCCTCATAGAAGGCGATCGCATCCTCCCGTCCCATCACAAACAGCGCGGTGGACAGCATATCCGCACGCGCACCGTCCCGGCCAATGACCGTCACCGATGCAAGATCTCCCCACGCCGGATAGCCTGTCCTTCCGTCCAGAATATGGTGATATACCGTTCCGTCCGGACCTATGCGGTAGCGCTCGTATGCTCCCGATGTCGAAATATACTCTCCGCCTTCGACCTCCAGGATTCCCGCATATCCCGCACCGTCCTCAAACGGCGACCGTACCGCAACACGAAAGGCCGTGCCGTCCGGCTTTTCGCCGAAGACCGCTACATTGCCGCCGAGGGAAAGCACGCCGCCGGGCACCCCCTCACCCTCCAGATATGTGACCAGCGCCGCCGCCAGATAGCCTTTTGCAATGGCGCCCAGATCGAGTACTATATCCGGCCGTGTGCGGCAGAGCACCCGCCCTTCCAGACGGAGCTTTGTATATCCGGTTCTCTCCCGTGCCACCGCGACCTGCGCAGCATCCGGCAACGGCGCATCCCCGCCGATATCAAACAGATCGCTCAGGGCCCCCAGCGTCGGGTCAAAGCACCCGCCGGTTTCCACCGCGCCTGCGATCGCCCTGCCCAGCAGATCCGAAAGTTCTTCCGAGAGAAGCACCGACTCCGACGGATCCGCATTCACCGCGGCAAGTTCTGCCTCCGGATCGGT
>CALWTT010000032.1 GCA_944384545.1 uncultured Clostridia bacterium
TATATGCGTAAAAGCCTTGCGAGGCAAGTCTTTCGGCTTCGCCTTTGTACGCTTGCGCGTACCGCATATATTGACGGCTTCGCAAAAATGCCATTGCGAGCAAGCATTTTTGCTTCATGGTATAATAGGCACAGAAAAATTTGCAGTGGCAAATTTTTTACGGCTGCGCCTGCGCCGCGTTTTTCGCGGCCTGTGCCATGGCCAGCTTTGCAAAAATGCTCCTGCAAGCCGGCATTTTTGCATCGTGGTATACTAAGACGCAGGGAAAATGTGCGTGGGGCAAATTCCGGAGGATGGTCGCACGCCTCCGGCGCCGGACGGGCGTCCTGTGTTATGGCTGCCGCCGCAAAAATATTTTACCAGGCAAGTGCCGCTGTCGGGACAGCAAAGCAAAATCCACGGAAGAAAAATACCGCAGGAATAAAAGAAAAAAGAACAAGAAGGAGAAAAGAAAATGGGCATTGCGATTATAACCGGCGCCTCGTCCGGCATCGGGCGGGAATTTGCGCGTTCCATCGACCGTGCAGGAGAAGTGGACGGGTATCTGTTGATAGCGCGGAGCCGGGAGAAGCTGGAAGCCCTGGCAGCGGAACTGTCGCATCCGTCAGAACTGCTGGCGTCGGACCTTTCGCAACCGGAGGGAGTGGAGGCGTTGCGCGCATGGCTCGCCGAGCGGAAGCCGTCGGTGCAGTATCTGATCAATGCGGCAGGCTTCGGGGTTTTCGGGGATTACAGTGAGGTGAGCGAAGCGGACACGGTGTCGATGATCGACCTGAATGTGAAGGCGCTGGTGTTGATCACACATATGACAATTCCCTACATGCCGCGCGGATCGCATATTCTGGAGATGGGATCGGCGTCTGTATTCACACCGCTGCCTGGCTTCAATATCTACGCATCGACAAAGGCCTTTGTCTATCATTATGCGCAGGCCCTGTATTATGAGGTGCGACCGCGGGGTATCGGCGTGACGGTATTTTGTCCCGGCTGGGTGCAGACGCCGTTTTTCGCGCGTGCGGAGAACGAAGCGAGTGCAGGTCCGCGAAAGAAAAAACCGATGCTGAGCGTGGAATATGTGGTAGGCTGTGCGATGAAGAGCATGCGCCGCGGCCGGCTTCTCTGCGCCTGCAACTGGTACACGCGGATGCAGCACGTCCTCTCAAAAATTCTTCCGAACCGTGTAATGATCCGGATGTGGCTCGGGATGCTGGATCGGAAATATTGATGAATATTGATGAAAGAAAGAAAAAAGACGTGCAATAAACCGATACCTCCGACGGAAAAAACGAAAAAACGGCAGAAAAACCGTCCGGCAGGATTTTTCAGGAAACGGCAAAACATCCATATCCGTCCAGAAACCGCTGAAATTGTTACGGATAAAAGCAGGCGTGGAGCACACATTAAGTCGTGAAAAATCTTGCAACAGGAAAAAGGTTTGCCAGGGAGCAAACCCGGAAGAAATCATATGAAAAAAGTGAAAAACAATCTGCAACGCGTGTGCTGCCTGGTACTGACATTGCTGCTGCTTCTGCCGGTAGGGATGCCGTATATGGAATCCGTAGCGGCGGAGGCAGGGTTGCCGTCCGACACGGTGGAATGCAGTGCAGCGGTGTACTGCGGAACGACAGGAGAATCGCCGGCAACAGGGGAGCAACCTGCACCGGGCCCGCATACGCGCCTGCCGGTCCGGCCGCCGCACCGTGGGAATCATCCGGTGTTACTGGGTGCGGAGAGTAGTCAAAAAAACGAAACGCTGATGCTGGTACCGGGAGGGATGCCTTTCGGGGTACGGATGCAGAGCAAGGGTCTGATGATCGTGGGGCTTTCGGAGGTGAAGACCGGAGGCGTCGCTACGCGGCCGGCCTATGACGGCGGGATCCGTGTAAAGGATATATTGTTGGAAATCGACGGCAAAGCGGTGACAACGGCGGAGGAAGCCACGGCTGCCATTGCTGCGGGCGAAGGACGTCCGTTGACCATGACGGTGCTGCGCGGAGATGCGCGGATGAACTTTACGGTAACGCCGAAGAAGTGTGACGAAAGCGGAACCTACCGCTGCGGACTGTACCTGCGGGATACGACCTCGGGCATCGGAACGCTGACCTTTTTCGATCCATCGAGCGGACTGTTCGGTGGATTGGGCCATGGTGTGTGTGATGCGGACACAGGAACACTGGTTCCGCTGTCCTACGGCACGGTATTGCCGGTACGGATCACGGGTGTTGTACGCGGTGAGGCGGGGAAGCCGGGTGAGCTGCGGGGTGCGCTGGGCGGAAAACGGCTGGGTTCGCTGGTAACGAACAGCGAGTGCGGTGTATTCGGCCTGTTGACCGAAAAGCCGACGACCGCGCAGAAGGCATTGCCGGTGGCCGATGCATCGGAAGTACAGGAGGGGGAAGCAACCCTGCTCTGTACACTGGGTGAGGACGGTGTCTGCTCCTACACGGTAGAGATTTCGAATATCGATCACGGAGGACGTCCGACCAAATCCTTTACAGTGCATGTGACCGACGAGAAACTTCTGTCCCGCACGGGAGGAATCGTGCAGGGGATGTCAGGGAGTCCGCTGATCCAGAACGGAAAGATCATCGGGGCGGTGACACATGTCCTGATAGACGATCCGACATCGGGGTATGGGATATTCATCGGAAATATGCTGTCGGCCATGAAGATGCGCGCGGTGGCGTGAGCATCGACAGGGATAAATGCAGAAAACAGAGGGCGGCTGCCGATGGCAGCCGCCCTCTGTTTTTCATACATCTCAGGAGTTCTGGATGGGAACATAAATGCGCAGATGTCCGGCATCTTCATCCTGCATGACAATATTGCCCTCGATCCGGCTCAGGTTGAAGGCGCGGTAGCTGTAAGAGCCCCACCATGCTTCATCGACCAGCGTCAGCCGCTTTGTCACATCGCCGGGGCGCGGGCTGGTGATGCTGTCAAGATGAACCCAGGCATCGGGACGGTAGCGGTACCCTTCGTCCAGAAGGATGACGCTGCCAATGGGCAGCTCCTCCCCCTCCGTCAACGGGCCGGGTGGGGTCGTGGTGGAGGTGTATGTGTGTGCGCAGGGTGTGCCGGAAGCGGAAGTAGTGCTTGTGGACTCCGGCCCGACCGGCGGATCGCCGCAGGCGCAAAGCAGAAGAGAGAAGAGCAATGAAAACGAAAGCAGAAGAAGCCGGTGCATGGCTGTGCATTTGAACATCGCGTAACTCCTTATGACAATTGCAGTTCAACATGCGCGCGCAGCGTATTTCCGAAGCCAGTACAACAGCCGTCTGTATCGTATGCCGCCGCAAATACCTGCCTGTCGCAGGAGGCACGACGTGCTGTACAGAAGTTGCACTTGTTCGGGAAGACAGTACCCGTGTGTTGCATAGAACAGGTATACTTTGAAAGGAAAGAGCCCGTGTGTTCCAAAGATTTACAGGCGATCGACAGGGAAACGGATGCGCAGCTGATTGATTTTACTGGTGTAGGCAGCCTGCTGCTTCTCCTGCAG
>CALWTT010000033.1 GCA_944384545.1 uncultured Clostridia bacterium
CGTTTTACTTCCTGCCGCTCCGCGGCCGTTTCTTCCCGGTTTTCCCGCGCGCCCCTGAGGAACACCGCAGCGGCGGGCTGCTGGCTTTGACCAAGCTCCCCGCCGTTTCTCTTGTCCCGATACCGTCTTTCCGGCCTGCCCTGCACGGGGCAGGTCGGGGGAGGCGATGGACTTTTATTTTTCCCCCGGTGCCGCCGCGCGGCTTCGATGCGCAAACATACGGAAGAACACACGGCCAAATCCGGTATCCCGGCGCAAAAGCCCTGCCTCTCCGGCCTCTGCCTCCAGCAGCGTCATGAACAGCACTCCCATGATACCAAACGGCAACGGACTGAACAGACCCGGATCAATCTGCGAATAGACCAGCAGATTCACGTAGGCCATCACCAGTGCGCCCGCGTATGCCGTGTGACGCATCCGGAGTGCCAGCCGCGTCTGGATAAACAACTGATAGCCGTATGCCAGAATCCCCACAATCCCCATGCTTCCGATGATCTGCGGGATCATCGAATGATACCAGGAGATGGTCAGTTTTCCGTTGGCGAATATGTCCGCATTCCCACAGTAGCCAAGGCCCTGACCGAACAGCGGCGCATTCCGGAAATCCTCGATCGAACGGATCCACAGCTTGTACCGGCTCTCATTGAACAGGTTGAAAACATTGGTTTCAAAGAAATGCTCTCCGTTGAATCCGAAATAATGGAAATTGAGAAGTTCATCGATCGCCTGCACGATCCAGCCACGGGACAGAAACACCAGTCCTGCTACCGCCAACAGGCCGGACAATACAATCAGGCCTGCACGCCGACGATGGTAGACCAGGTAAAATACGCCCAGCAGCATAGCAAAAAAACCACAGACAATGGCGCCGCGCGAACCGCTCACTGCCATCATCAGATACAGAAGACACGCGGGAAGCAAATGCAGCAGATGCTGCCGTCTTGCATAATAAAAGACAAACGGAAGAAGCAGCACCATCATGTTCGCCACCAGATTCCGCCAGGGAATCGCCTTCTGTACAATATCCGAGAGTTCCCCGTCCCCGGCCAGCAGATCCGCGTTCATCAGATACGCGCGGAGAATACAGAATCCGAGCAATACCGCGCACAGGTACATAGCACCGGCAATCCGGTCACCCACATGATATGCACGCGGCACATCCACATTGGATCGTATCAGAAGATACAGAAACAACAAAAGAGGGCCAAGCCCGAAAATATGGTACAGCGACGCCGCAGAAAAATAGTCACTGGCCGGCAGTCTTCCTACGCCGCCCAAAAGCAAAGCCAGCGATACCGCAACAAGGCCGGGAAAGGTAACTCCCAGCCGTACCCGCCGCACATCCCGGAAAAACCGGTAGAGCAGTGCGCCGGCGCAGGGCAGAATGAACCAGAAAATCCAACCGACACTGCCAAGCCAGGGCTGGCACAAAAAAGCCAGAGCAATACACAAAAGCGCCGGCAGAAGCAACGGCACCAGATCGTCGCAGCACAGACACACTACACAGCAGAACAGAAGCAACAGACAAAATGCCGCGAGCAACAAATCCAACACGATCATTCCGTAGACCAGGACAAACAGGATCAGCGGATACGCCTCCGACAGAGAAAAACTGCGGACGGCATCGGATATCTTTCCCATTGTGTTCCTCCTCACCGATAGCCACGCAGGCCTGCCTGCTCCATCACGCGCACCACCCGTTCCATCTGCTCGGCGTCCGCTGCCTGCAGGGCACGCATTTCCTTCCCCATGCGGTCCCGCCCGCAAAACAGTGCACGCACCAGACGATATCCCCAGAAAACCGGAAGCAGAAACGGCATCCGCGCAAGCATCGGATATTTTTCCCGCATCAGGCGCAGCGGCGGAAACGCACGGGAGAGCGCATATCGCAGCTTGCCGCCACGCCGCTCCGGCGCCCGGTTGGCCGCCGCCTGCACGCCGGTCCCGTACACACCGCTTCCCAGTATGTAGGCAGCGATCTCGGATAACCATTCCGGCTCCGGCGCCCCGCCAAACCACGACGCCGCCAGCCCCTCCAGTACCTCCGCAAAACGGCGCAGACCCAGCTTTTCCAGCTCCGCATCCACATACACGCGATCCAGCTCCGGATGCGCGCGCAGAAAAATATACGTGTCCAGAACCGACCGGATGCCGGTCCCCGCATGGCGGAAGTGCTTCATGGTATGCACCGTCTGGTAGATATAAAAATCCTCCGCGCGCATCCGGTATTCGCTTCCCTCCACCGCTTCCAGCCGCGCCCAGATATCTGCGTAATACCGGTCCACCGTCGGCAGATCGGTCAGCAGATTCCGGTGCAGCTCCACTGTCACATACGGTGGCTTCGTATATTCGTCATGGTTGGGATCGGAAAGCGCGCGCGTATACCCGCGTGCCGCCATCATCGCATCCGCCTCTTTCCGACAGGTACGGTCGTAAAATATATCCACATCGCAGGACGTCCGCATATCCGGCCTCGGATACTCCCGACGCAAAACAATCCCTTTCATCAGAAAAAAACGGATGCCCGCCTTCCGCAGCTCCGCGGCGATGCATGCGGCCTCATGCTCCTGCTCCGCCTGCTGACGCACCGATGCAAACAGATCCCGGTCCAGCGCTGTACGCAGAGCAGGATCCAGATCCTCACGCCCCTGCCAGGCATATGCAAGCAGATTTACCACCGCGTGTTTCCTGGCCAACCCATACAGCACTTTATCGTTTGCCGTGACACTTACCCTCGTACTGCAACCTCCTACGGCCTTGGCTAACAGGGCAAGCAGGTCACGGTATTCCTCTTCATACAATCTCTTTCTTCTCTCCCTCTTCTTCGGCTCCCCGTCCTTCACATACCCCGCGCCCCAGAAGCACCGGTCGTACGGAAAACAGAAGCAACCGCAAATCAAACAGCGGGCTCGCATGCTGCACATACAGGCGGTCAAATGCCGTCTTTTCACGTTCTCCCAGCTGATCCCGCCCCAACACCTGAGCAAGGCCCGACATGCCTGGCTTTACACGGTATACGCCGACTTGCGCACGGCGCCCGATCAGTTCCGATTCGGTCAGTACCACCGGCCGCGGTCCGATCAGGCTCATATCCCCACGCAGAACATTCACAAGCTGCGGCAATTCATCCAGACTCGTGCGCCGTAAAAAGCGCCCGATCCCTGTGATGTATGCCCCTCCTGCAATCGATGCCGTAGGTGCATCGTGCGGCGCGCCACAGCGCATGGTACGGAATTTGTAGAGGGCAAACGGTTCAAGACCCCGCCCCATCCGCATCTGTACAAATACGATGGGGCCGGGAGAACTGATCCGGATCCCAAACGCAATTACGAAAAAAAGCGGCCACAGCAGCAACAGCAAAGCTGCGGCAAATATCAGATCCATCAACCGCTTTGCGACCAATCCATACCATTTCTGCGTATCCGACACCGTTGATTCTATCACAGTTTCACCGCCTTGTCAATCCTTGCTTCCTTTTCTCTCATCTTGCCTCCCCGTATCCGAAATATACGACCGTCGCACACGGCAATTTTCCCCTCTGCCGGAGAATATGGGAAAGAGTAGGAAAAGGCGGAAAACTGTACTACGGATCAGAAAACCAGAAAAAGGCCGAGCAAGGATGCCGTCAGAGCCGGCAATGCAATGGCACTGCCGCATAGCAGGAATCTGGCATAGCTCAGTTTCACACCCTGCTTTTTCAGCATGTTGCTCCACATGATGCCCGCCAGCGCTCCGATCGGCGTCAAAAACGCCCCGACATTCGATCCGATCACACAGGCATAGGCAGCCGATGCCGGAAGCGACGCATAGGACAGCACCGAACCGAACAACACCGTCATCGGAATATTGTTGACAAGATTGCAGAAAATCGCCGACAGATATCCATATACCACCACTGGCGCCCTGCTCCCCAGCAGTCCGGCAAACGCCTCGGTCACTCCGTTGTATGCCAGCGCCGTAACCAAAATGAACATGGAAAGCAGAAAGGGTACAAATCCCCATGGGGCACGACGGAGCGTATGTAGCAGGATTTCGCTGTGCTTTTTCCGCATGCTCTGGCAGATCCATACACAGACAAACAGACTGACGCAAAAGCACAGCGCCACCAACCACATGTCGAGTGACAGCAGATCCGATAATGCCAGCAATAGCGTACAACCGCACAAATGTATCCCGCCCAGAATGGCAAGCGGACGGTCAACCGTTACGTCGGTCTGCGGCATGCTGTCCGCCATCGGTGTGCGCAAGTGTCTCCTGAACAGAAGAAGCATGACGACGTACGCCGTCAGTCCGCCCAATAACGTCGGCAGCCACATCACCGAAAGATACCCGCCGAACGTCAGCCCTTCCGCCAGCGACAGATAGATGTTTGTCGGATTCCCGATCTCAAGCAGCATCGAAAAGGTATTTGCCGCCACAAATTCCCCAATCAGATACGGAAGCGGATGTACCCCCGCCGCACGGCAGAAATAACAGACAAACGGCGTGAAGGTCAGGATGATCACGTCGTTGGAGGTGAAGGCGGTCAGAACAGACACCACGATATACAGCACCGTGAACAGGCGGAACTGATTCTTCCCCGCATGGCGCAATGCCAGCGCCGCCATATACCGGAAAAATCCTGTCTCATCCAGAAATACCGACAGCATGGTAATGCTCAGAAACAGAATCAGAATCTTCAGAGGATTCACCGCACTGTCTGCCGTCAGTGCCTTTACCGCCTCCCCAACCGGAAGCATGCCCAGCAGCAGCATCAGCAACGCTCCCAGCAGCGTCACAATAAAATAGACCGGAAGATGCATCCTCCGGATCTCCATTCCGCGCAGTACGCACAGGATCATACCGGCACATGTCAGTGCCGCCGTTCCGATGACCGCCGTCATGTCCGTTTCTGTCCTTTCCCCGCCGGACGCACATCCTGTCCCGCTTCTGCGGTACTGTGTGCCATCCGCTTTTGTCCGTTTTCACCGTTTTCCCGGTTCTGTCCCGCATCTCCATTTTTATCCGCGCTACATTATAGCACGCATGGCCTGTACTTGCAACCGCTTTTCCTCCTCTATTCCGACGAAAATCTCCTGCTTTTCCTCCTCTTTTTCAGGCATTCTGCCATCCTGCCTCCCCCGCTGTATAAAAAGCGGCGGGAAACGCTGTTCCGCGCTTTCCGCCGCTTCCTTTTTCTTCTTCTGCTGCTGCTTTCTCTGCTCTTCCGCAAAAAACAATGCTCTGCCCGTCTTTATGCCATCGCGATGCGCGGCATAAACCGCGGCTCCCGCTCCATCTCCGCCTGCAGGAATGCAAACATCAGCTGCGCCTTGATCTCTGCATAGGCAGGATCCCACCAGCGGTTGTGTATCTCCGCGGGGTCCTCTTCCAGATCGTACAGGTCGCCGCACTCCATTCCAAGATACAGCGTGATTTTATACCGGCCGTTGACATACGTCCGCAAATCCACACTGTCCCGCTCATGGTTGTGCTCGCATATTGCCCAGCGCCGCACCTCGGTTTTCTCTCCTGTCCATACCGGCTTTTCCGAGAGGCCGCTCAGACCGTCCGGATACGGAAGATCGCAAAAGTCCAGGAAAGTAGGCACAATGTCAACCAACGACTGAATTGCCTCGCTCCGCCGCCCCGCCGGGATACGGCCGGGCAGACGCGCCATCAACGGTACCCGGATCAGATCCTCATACATAAACGGTCCCTTCGCAATCAGACCGTGCTGTCCGTACAGGTGGCCATGATCCGTCGTAAAGACCACCAGCGTGTTCTCTGCAAGACCCAACTCTTCCAATTTGTCCAGAATCACACCGATATAGTGATCCATCATACTCACCATACCGTAGTATACTGCAATATTCTTCCGCAACTCTGCATCGTTGTGCAGATGACTATGCACACCATGCAGACCGAATCCGCTCTTCCGATACATCGAAGTATCGGGCTTTTCCATCATCGCAAGACGGTGGAAGGGGGAGTTCCCGTCGTGTTCCCCTTCGGTTACATGCGGCAGTGTAATCTTCTCCGGATCGTACATCGATGCCCACGGTTCCGGAACCAGGTAAGCCGGATGCGGATCAAAAAAGCTCGACCACAGGAAAAAATTCTCCCCGTTTGCCTTGTATTGCTCCAGAAGCGCATTTGTCTGCTCCGCAATCCATACGTCATAATGGTACTCCTCCGGAATATCCCAGACCCGCTTCTTCGTCGGATCCATATGTCCCGTCGGCGCAAGAAAATACTCCCGCCAGTTCCGGCACCCCTTCTCTTCCAGCCAGATCGCGTAATGCTGCCCCACATGTGCCTCATTGGTATGGTTCCGCGCCAGCTTTACGGTTTCAAAGCCGTAAAACTTCTCCTTGAAATTCTTCCAGAATTCGAGGTCCTGCAAGATCGGATACGCTTCGAGCGACGGATATTTCTCCGTGCCTGCCAGCGGCTGGAAATGTGCTTTCCCCACCAGTGCCGTGCGATATCCTCCCTGCTGAAAATCCTCTCCCACCGTGTGCTCGCTTTCCGGCAGTTTGGTTCCCAGCGTCCACGCGCCGTGCTGACTCGGATATTTTCCCGTGATCAGTGTCGCGCGCGTCGGCGTACAGGTCGGGTTCACCGTGTAGGCACGTGAAAAATACGTTCCTTCCGATGCCAGGCGGTCCAGATTCGGCGTATGAATTTCCGGATTGTTGATGCCAAGTGTCATCCAATGTTGCTGATCGCTTGTGATCAGCAGGACATTCGTCTTCTTCACTCGCGGCTTCTTCTCCTCTGGCTGTTCCATTCTCTCCCGATCTCCTTTCATTTTCTCTCTTTTCGGATTTGCGGTCGCTCTTTTCTCCTGCGTGCGCAGTATACCGCGCCTTGACAACTATCTTTCTTTGTATTATAATATGCTCATATTTGAAATGTCAAGTGCCATATAGGAAAGTGCCCATCTATGGAAAACACAACACCCGCCCTTGCACGCGGCCTCGCCCTGCTCGAACATGTTGCGCGCCTGCAGCCGGTCGGATTCAACCGGCTGCAGGCCGAAACCGGACTGAACACCAGCAGTCTCAACCGTCTCCTGCGCACCCTGGCCGACCGGGATTATATCCGCAAAAATGGCGACGGAAAATACAATCTCGGACTGAAGCTGCTCGCGCTCTCCTACGGCGGCACCGCTGTACAGGCCGCCGTTCAGAGCGTCCACGGCATCCTGGAAAATATCCGTGACGAATTCGGTGTTACGGTGCTTTTCGTCCTCTTCCTCGCTGCTGGCAATTATATCCTCGATAAGGTCATCTGTCCCGACAATGTCGCCATGCGCGATATCGGCGACCTCCGCACCGACTATGCCGCCAATCCGTGGGGACATCTCCGTCTGCTCCGCATGCCGGAGCCGGAACGGCAGGCCTTTCTCGCCGACGCCCCTCCCGAACATCGCGCCCTCTTCTCCGCCTGCGGTGACGGCGCCCTACATAGCGGATTCGCCGACGATCGCGGACTCTTCTTCTCCTATATGCGCCGTATCGCCGTCCCCGTCATGGATTCCGCGGGCACCCCGGTCGGCGCCCTCGCCGCCGGCTCCTTCCGCAATCTCATGGACGACGCAAAAGCACTCTCCCTCGCACAACAGCTGCACCGCTGCGCTGCACATCTGATTCTGTAGGAGGATCACGACCATGCCCCCGCTTCACCTTCTGATCAAGCCTGCCTCCTCTGCCTGCAATCTGCGCTGCCAATATTGCTTTTATGCCGATGTCTCCGCACACAGGGAAACCCGCTTTTACGGGTTCATGTCCGAGCAGCTGCTCGCAATCCTCGTCCGGCGGGCGCTGGAGGAAGCCGAGGGCTCCTGCACCTTCGCCTTCCAGGGCGGAGAGCCTACACTCGTCGGTCTCGATTTTTACCGCCGTCTCATCGACCTCCAGAAAACATACAACAAAAAACGCATTCCCATTCACAACGCCATACAGACCAACGGCGTCGATCTCGACGATTCCTGGGCGTCCTTTCTGGCAGAGAACCGTTTCCTGGTCGGTCTTTCTCTGGACGGGTACCGGGAGTTGCAGGATTTTATGCGCACCGACCCGCAGGGAAAGGGCTCCTATGACGCCGTTATGCGTACGGCTGCATCCTTTGACCGCTATGGCGTCCAATACAATATTCTCTGTGTTGTCAACCGCTATGTCGCCAGGCACCCGCAAAAGGTCTACCGCGCTCTGCGACATTTCGGGTATCTGCAATTCATTCCCTGCCTTGACGGCTTCGATGCCGAAAAGCAACCGTACTCGCTCACACCGCAGGACTATGGCCATTTCCTCACATCCGTATTTGACCTCTATTACCGGGATTTCATCGACGGCCGTCCGGTCAGCGTCCGCGATTTTGACAATTATATCCAGATGCTGCTCGGCATGCCGCCCGAGGCATGCGGGATGAACGGTGTATGCTCCTGCGCCTTCACGGTCGAGGGAGACGGCAGTGTCTTTCCCTGCGATTTCTATGTGCTGGACGCGTTCCGGCTCGGCAATCTCCGCGATATGTCTTTTTCTGACATGCGGAACTCGGAAACCGCGCTTGCCTTTCTCCGTCCCTCCCGCCATGTGCGGGAGGAATGCCGTGCCTGTCCCTGGTTCCGCCTCTGCCGCGGGGGATGCCGCCGTTACCGCGAGCCTTTTTCCGACGGACTGCCGGGGCGCAATATTTTTTGCGACGCCTATCGTGCCTTCTTTTCCTATGCCTATCCGCGCCTTGCCGAATGCGCGCAGATCTGCGGCAGACGTCTCCGCGCACAGGGGCAGCCCCCACACTGAACTCTGTCTTTCTCTTTCCACACAATTGCCTCACTGCATGCCCTGCCGTTCATACGTAACTATAAATGGAGGCTCTTATGAAAAAACGCCCCAACATCCTCTTTGCGCTCGCCGACGATGCTTCGCATTTCGGACTTTACGGACATGACTTCGTCAGGACGCCGCACATCGACACCCTCGGGCGCGATGGCATTGTCTTTGAAAATGCCTTTACGCCCAATCCCAAATGCGCCCCCTCCCGCGCTTCGATCCTGACCGGGCGCTTCCCCTGGCAGAATGAAGAAGCCTGCAATCACTTCGGTCTCTTTCCCGCCGGCTTTCCGCTCCTGCCCGATCTGCTCGAAGACAGCGGATATTCGGTCGGCTATACCGGCAAGGGCTGGGGACCGGGCGACTATCAGCGCAATGGCCTCAAACGCAATCCCGCCGGCAACTGCTTCAACCGCTGCCGCCTTTCCCCGCCGGAGGGGAGTGCGATCCGCGACTGCGACTATGCGGAAAATTTCCGCGATTTCCTCGACCAGGCCGAGCCCGGCAAGCCCTTTTATTTCTGGTACGGATGCTTTGAGCCCCATCGCCCCTACACCTTCGGCGAAGGGCAGGGGCATGGCGTTCGCAACAGCGACATCAAGGCCATCCCCTCCTATTGGCCGGACACCGAGACGGTCCGCACCGATCTGCTCGATTATGCCTATGAAATCTCCTGGTTCGATCTCCATCTTGGCAAAATGCTCGACTTGCTCAAAGAGCGCGGCCTGTACGAAGACACGCTCATTGTCGTCACCTCCGACAACGGCTGTCCCTTCCCCCGCGTCAAGGGACAGATGTATGAGCAGGATTTCCATCTTCCGCTCGTCGCCTGCTGGGGGGACCGCAGAGTGGCCGGCACACGGGTCCGCGACCTGATCAACTTTCCCGACATCATGCCCACCTTCCTCTCGCTCGCCGATGTCCCGATTCCCGACAGCGTTTGCGGGCGCAGCTTCGCGGATGCGCTACTCTCCCCCTGCGGCGGCCAGGTCGATCCCGAACGCTCTGTCACCTTCTTCGGACGCGAAAAACATGATCTCGGACGCGAGGGGGATCTCGGATATCCCGTCCGCTGTATCCGTGACGAACACTATCTGTATGTGCACAATTTTGCCCCGGAACGCTGGCCCGCCGGCAATCCCGAAACAGGATTCACCAACTGCGATGGCTCCCCTACCAAAAATGAGATCCTTGCGCTCCATGACGCCGGCGAGGATCAGCTCTTTCTCCTTTCCTTCGGCAAGCGCCCGCGCGAAGAACTCTACGATATCGTGCAGGACCCCGAATGTATCCGGAATCTTGCCCCCTTGCCGGAGTTCGACACGCTGCGCCGCAGTATGAAGGACCGGCTCTTTGACTTCCTGCGCAGGACGCAGGACCCGCGCCTTGCGGATCCGGATTATTTTGAACGGTTTCCATATGTTGGCAACGACAAGCACTCCTGGCGTGCGCTCACCGAGGGACGCTTTGTCCGCCAGGACTTCTGATACGCTTCGCCGTTGCATCAGAAAAAGCGGGGGCAGAGCCCCCGCTTTTTTCGGATGCGCCAATATTTCATTACCGGTTCCGCTTACCGTTCTCCCGTGTTTTTGTCGGTAAATTCTTCTTTCTCTGCCTTTTGTACGGTCTCAACGGGGTCCGCTGCGCCGCAGGTATCTGTGCATTCTGCTCTTCCCGTGGCAATCCTTTTCTTTTTCTGCGCTTTCTCTTGCATTTCCTTCCCGATAGCGTTATAATATTATAGTTAAATTCAAAGAAAAAGGAGAGCGCTCCCCCTTGCGGAGTACGACACTGCCATGCTTACGCTGGATAAGGTCTATCACGCCGGATATACACTCAAAGACGTCATCCGTTCCACCGATGTCATCCGCGCACCACACCTTTGCCCTGATGCCGAAATCTATCTCAAAACCGAAAACCTCCAGGTCACAGGCTCCTTCAAGGTCCGCGGGGCCTATTATAAAATGTCGCTGCTCAGCGAAGAAGAAAAGCTGCGCGGCGTCATCGCCTGCTCCGCCGGCA
>CALWTT010000034.1 GCA_944384545.1 uncultured Clostridia bacterium
GGAAAAGCGAGGCCACCATTGCCGGCGACGATGCGGTTCTGGATCTCAATCTGGATCGAACAGATGAAAAGGCCGGGGACGTGTGTCGTGGATATCTGGGTGGAGCCACATTTCTGGAAATGTACGATGCCTTCCGGCTGGGAAAGCGGATCTATCTATGGCAGCCGACACCCGACAGCATCCTCAAAGACGAAATCTGCGGGTTCGGCCCTGTTATTCTCAACCGAGATCTCTCCGGTATCTCCTGAGCTTCCGGATTCCGGCTTTTCCGCCCGGCGGTTTCACGACCGTTTTCCCACGGTGGATGGCGTCTTTTTCTGTGAACGGCTTACCGATTTTCTTTCCCCCGCTCCCCGGATTTGCCGGTCGGACGGACTCCCTTACGCTTACACGCTGCGGTACAGCGCCCTCGGTCTTGTTGCCTTGTTCTGGTGGCGCGGTGTGCCCGGAAAAAGCCAATCCGGAAGACAACCGAAAAAAGCAATGGGCGTCTGTTCCGAACACACGCCCGTTATGACGTGGAACAAATCGCGGCCTCAGTTCCTTTGATCTGTCCCCGGCATGCTGCGTTCATCGGGTTCCGGAACTTTATATGCTCATACATCTGCCGCCCATGTGCTCCACGGATGCCTCACGGTTTTATAATCGGGTGTGTCGGCTTCGTCCCTGCGCTTCGGATACCCCCCTGTCCGGTTTTATCGTCGGGTGCGCCGGTGGGTCGCCGTCCATGCGCTCCGAAGAAGCACGTCTTCCGCATCTGACACGTCTTCTGTGGCGACTGCTGCATCTTCCTCCGCGCCTTCCGTGTCTCCCGTGCATGCTCCGCCTCTGCCGCTCCCGGCAGCAGACGCGCAGCTGGCTTTTACGGCTCGGTCATGGAAAGAAGCGCTGCCTCGTCCAGCACCGGGATTCCGAGCTGCGTCGCTTTGGTCAGCTTGCTCCCCGCAGCTTCGCCCGCCACGACATAATCGGTTCTGGCCGATACCGACCCCGTCACCTTTCCTCCAGCCGCGCGGATACGCTCGCTCGCTTCGCTGCGTGTCAGCGTCGGCAAAGTCCCGGTCAGCACAAAGGTCTTCCCTTCCAGCTTCCGCGCGCCGCTGCCCGACGACGCGGTGCCATGCGCGGTCATATCCACCCCCAGCTCGGATAGCTCCTGCAGCAGCTGCCGTACATCCTCCCGTGCAAAATACGATACCAGATTCCCCGCCGTCACGCCGCCGATGTCGGGCAGCTCCGAAAAGGCCTCCGCATCCGCGGCAAGACAGGCCTCCATGCTTCCGAAATGCGCGGCAATCGACTCCGCGGCCACCTCGCCCACCTGCCGGATCCCCAATCCGTACAAAAGTCGCGAAAGTCCCGCCGCGCGCGAATGCGCAATCGCCTCCACCAGCCGTGCGGCCGACTTTTCCCCCATTCGCGCAAGCGGCGACAACTGTTCTGCACGCAGACGGTACAAATCTGCAACGTCGCGTACCAATCCGCTCTGCACCAGCAGTTCCACCGTTTGCGCCCCGAGTCCGTCGATATCCATCGCGTCCTTGGAGGCAAAATGGATGATGCGCCGCGTACGCTGTGCCGGGCAGGACGGATTCACACAACGGATGGCCGCGCCCTCTCCGTCCTCGTCACGCACCACCGCGTGTCCGCAGGACGGACAGTTCTCCGGCATCCGGAACGGCACCTCTTCTCCCGTCCGGCGCGTCCGGTCCACCGATACCACCTCCGGGATGATTTCCCCTGCCTTCCGCACCGTCACATAGTCTCCCACGCGCACATCCTTCTCGCGGATAAAATCGATGTTGTGCAACGTCGCACGCGAGACGGTTGTGCCCGACAGATGCACCGGTTCCAATACTGCCGTTGGTGTCAGAACCCCCGTACGCCCCACCGCGATTTCCACCGCCAGCAGCTTTGTCTGCTTCTCCTCCGGCGGATATTTGTAAGCGACCGCCCAGCGCGGCGTGTTGCTTGTCTCACCCAGCCGCGCACGCAGCGAAAGATCGTCCAGTTTCACCACCGCGCCGTCCATATCAAACGGAAAACCGTCGCGCTGCTTTCCCAGCGCTTCTATATAGGCGCAGATCTCCTCGGGGTTCTGCAAGCAACGCCGCGCAGGCAGAACATGAAAGCCCAGCTCTTCCAGGCGGTCCAGCGTCTCGGTGTGCGTGCGGGGGGCGTGCCCATCCATATACAGATCCCCCTCCTGGTAATTGAAGATCCATATATCCAGCTTCCGTTGCGCCGTCACACGCGGATCCAGCTGGCGCAAGGAACCTGCCGCCGCGTTCCGCGGATTCGCGAACAGCGGCTGCCCCTCTTCCTCCCGCCGGCGGTTCAGCGCCGCAAACGCCGCGCGGGGCATATACACCTCCCCGCGCACACACAGGTAAGGCAACGGTTCCGGCAGCGTCATCGGAATGCCGAGGACCGTCCGCAGATTCTCACTGACGTCCTCACCCACATATCCGTCCCCGCGCGTCGCCCCACGCGAAAAACGGCCGTTCTCGTACACCAATGCTACCGACAGTCCGTCGATCTTCGGCTCCACCGAATACGCCGGCTCCTCCCCCAGCTGAGACTGTATATTTTCCAGATAGGACAGCAGTTCCTCCATCGAAAATACGTCGGTCAGACTCGACAGACGGATGTGATGCGTAAATTTCTCAAACTTCTCAAGCGCCGCGCCCCCCACACGCCGTGTCGGGGAATCCGGCGTCACATATTCCGGATAGGCAGCCTCCAGCTCCTCAAGCTCCCGGTACATCCGGTCATATTCATAGTCGGATATTTCCGGTGCATCGTATACATAATACAGGCGGGCGTGATGCGTCAGCGAACGCCGCAATGCCGCGATCCGCTGTCCGGCCTCTTTCGCACTCAGGTTTCCCATACATACTCCTCCCGGCGGCTGGTTTTCTCACCTGTTCATTGTACCCTTTCCCGCACGGTTTGTCAAGAGAGGACGCCCTTATATCCGGATCCCTTCCGCTGCCTCCAGCGTGCTCCGTACCGTGTCCGCGCTGTGCCGGAACAGCCGGCTCTCTTCCGCATCCAGCGGCAGATCCAGAATCTTCTTCACCCCCTCGCGACCCACAATCGACGGTACGCCAAGACAGATATCCCGCACTCCGTAATGCCCCTCCACCAGGGTGGATACCGGCAGCACCGAGTTCTCGTCACGCAAAAGGCTGCGTGTGATCCGCAGTACCGACTGCGCAATCGCATAATAGGTTGCGCCCTTTCCCTCTATGATTCTGTAGGCGCTGTCCCGCACCTCCTCAAACATCCGGAAAAGCGCTGCATGCTGATCCTCCATCCCCGAAAGACGGCAAAAATCGTCCAGATTGATCCCCGAAATGTTCGCACTGCTGAATACCGGCACTTCGCTGTCGCCATGTTCCCCGATGATAAAGGTATGCACGTTCCGGGGATCCACCGAAAAGTGACGCCCCACCAGAAATTTCAGACGCGCGGTATCCAGCACGGTGCCCGATCCGATCACCCGCGATGCGGGAAAGCCCGACCGGCGCAGGGTATACAGCGTCAGCAGATCCACCGGATTGGTCACTACCAGCAGAATCCCCTCCCGGTTCCAGGCCGTAATCCCTTCCAGAATGCTGTCAAAGATCCGCAGATTGCGCGCCAGCAGGTCCAGCCGCGTCTCCCCAGGCTTCTGATTCGCTCCTGCCGCAATCACAATCAGACCCGCATCCGCAAGATCCGGATAGTCCCCCGCATACAGATGCATCGGCGCCAGAAACGGAAGTCCGTGCGCAATATCCAGCGCTTCCCCCTCCGCTTTGGCACGGTTGACATCGATCAGGACCATCTCCGAGAACAGCCCGCTCTCCGCATACGTATAGGCAATGCTCGCTCCCACATATCCGCATCCGATCACCGCGCATTTATTTTCGTTTATCATCCCGTATTCCTCCGCTTTCTTTTTGCTGTTTTCTGTGTTTCTACGGGTTTCAGTATGCTCCGCCTGCACAGAAATATGCGTTTTCACGAAGCCGGTGCGGCCTTTCCGCATCCTGCGCTGCACGTACGCTCCGGTCGCTTCTTTTCCGCCTTCTCGGTTTTTTCTCTTTTCCCCGACGCCGTGCCGCAGCGTGCGCAATACAATACCGGGCTTCCGGTACAGCGGGGAACGGCACCGGCGCCGCGCTCTTGCCTGGTCTGCTGTCGGTCGGATCCCATCGCGCCGGGATTGTTCCGGATGCTTTTACTCGCAGCCAGCCCCGGTTTCTGTTTTTGCGGGGCATGGAAGAAAAACGGGATAAGCAATCCGAAAACCGGCAGGCAAGTCCCCCATAGCAGACATGCAGAAAAGAAAAGCCCCGGGGGGCTTCTATGGAACGCCCCAGGGCTTTTCCCCTATATTCCTTCAAAGTTTCCAAGGTCTGCAAAGGACGGAATGCCCGTGCTTATATACCGGAATACCCGGTTACGCTTCTCCCACACGTTTTTCCGCCGCCGTCAGGCGGATGACGCAGCACAGAACCTCGGTTGCCTGCCGGATCTCCTCCACCGTTGCATAGGTCGGCGCAAGACGCAGATTCCGATCCTCCGGGTCGCGCCCGTAGGGATAGGTTGCACCCGCTCCGGTCAGTGTAACTCCGGCCGCTTTGCAACGCTCATATACCCGTGTCGCACAACCGCATTCCACATCCAGGCTGATGAAGTATCCGCCCCGCGGACGTGTCCATTCCGCAATGCCCAGCCCGGTCAGTTCTCTGTCCAGTACCGAAAGCATTGCCTCGAACTTCGGACGGATGCACGCCGCATGCCGACGCATGATCGCAGAGGTCGTCTCCCGGTCGCGCAGAAACAGTACATGCCGTAGCTGGTTCAACTTGTCGGTCCCGATCGTCTGGGATCCGAGAATCGGAAGAATCTGACGGAGGTTGTTTCCACTCGCCGCCATCATCGCCACACCCGCTCCGGGGAATGTTACCTTTGAGGTGGATGTATAATAAAAAATCCGATCCTCATTTCCATATGCACGCGCCGTCTCAAATACGTCCAGCAGGCTATCCCCTTCCTCCTGCAGATCGTGAATTGCATAGGCGTTATCCCAGAAAATCCGAAAATCCGGCGCCGCCGTCTTCATGCGGCACAGACGACGCACCACTTCGTCCGAATAAGTAATTCCCGT
>CALWTT010000035.1 GCA_944384545.1 uncultured Clostridia bacterium
CTTTTTCCTTCTTTTCTTTCCGCGCCGCGGCGCGCCTGAAGTTTTTCGCCAGGCCTTTTTGGAGAAAGGCCGCCACCCCGCGCCGCAGCGCCTGCCCGTTCCCGCTGCTCCCGTCACGCCACAGCGCGCCTGAAGTTTTTCGCCAGGCCTTTTTGCAAAAAGGCCGCCCCTCCCCGCGCCGCAGCGCCTGCCCGTTCCCGCTGCTCCCGCTGCGCCATAGCGCGCCTGAAGTTTTTCGCCAGGCCTTTTTGCAAAAAAGGCCGCCCCTCCCCGCGCCGCAGCGCCTGCCCTTTCCCGCTGCTCCCGTCCCCCCGCCGCGCGCCTGCAGTTTTTCGTCAGGCCTTTTTGGAGAAAGGCCTCCCCTCCCCGCGCCGCAGCGCCCGTCCTTTCCTGATGCCCCCGCTGCGCCGGCCGCTTTCGCCTGCCGCTGTTTCCTGTCCGCCTGCCTGTGGGTTGCTTTTTCCCGTATCGCCTTCGCATAGGCCCCGTGTGTTCGGAACGCTTCTGCGCATCCGGATGGAGGCTGTCCGACAGGTCGCTTTTTTGTTTCGCGGGCGGCGCCGGTTCCCGCGCCGAGATCCCCGCGGCACTCTCCCCGCAGAACAATTTCCGCCTCTGCGCGGAACCCCCTTGCTTTTTTTCCACAAATCCGCTATAATAGTACTGTCATTTTACCGCCACAATTGTTCTTTTTGGAAGAGGGCTATTTCTATGTTTGAAAATTTTCTGATCTGGGAAGGGGATATGGAAGCGGCCGGCGTTGCGCCCTGCGGTATGTTCTCCCCCACACACCTTGCGGTTACCGCCGTCTGCCTGATCGCCCTGATTGCGGGTGTATATTTCTCGCGCGGCCTGTCCGAAAAACGGCTGAACCGGATCGTTCTTTACATCGCGATTCCCGTGACTGCGCTGGAGTGCGGCAAGATCGTCTTCAACTGGGTGCATGGCGGCATCACCCCCAATCACTGGCTGCCGCTTACCTTCTGCTCCTTCTCCATTTACTCCTACTGGATGATCGCCCTCGGCAACCGTTTTGTCCGCGAAATGGGAAAGGGATTCATCTGCGGGGGCGGCATCATCGGGGGGCTTACCTTCCTGTTGATGCCTATGACATCGGTCGCCACGTATCCCATGGCGCATTTCCTGTCCTGTTACAGCATGCTCTTTCATTCCCTGATGATGTATGTCGGGCTGAGTTATCTGGTGAACGGTTACTTTTCTTTTTCCCGCGACGGATATAAAAAATATCTCTGGTTCTGCGTCCCGGCCTGCCTGCTGGCGCTGGCGGTCAATCTGGTGTATGCCGCCTTTGACGATATTGCCAACTGCAACATGATGTTTCTTTCGGATCCGTACCGTCTTTCGTCGATACTGCCGTTCATTGGCGATGTGTATGCGGCGGCGCCGGCGGTATATACGCTGTGTGTGCTGGCGGTGTATCTGACCGTTCCGTATTTTCTGCCGTACGGTGTTCTGCGCCTGATCGGCCTCTTCCGCGTCCGGCGGAAGGAGCCGGAGGCGGTCAAGGAGACGGTCTGAGCTTTCCCGTTTGTTTTCCTGGCAGGAGCCGCATCCGGTTGCGGATCCATGTCGCTGTTCCTGCCCTCCCGTATCCAGAAAGCATCCGCCGGCATGTTGCCGGCGGATGCTTTTTCTGTTTTGCGCACGGGCGGTTTTTCTCACCGAAGGGAATATGGTCGGATCTGTGAAGCTGCTGCACTGTGCAACGGAACGTGCGGGTATAAAAAGCGCAGGGGGTGGCATACTGAAAGAAACCATAGTACGGAAGGGAAAAAGTAGATTCCGTACCGAAAAACACGCGACCGGATGGGGAATCGCCGTGCAGGATGAGCGGCATTGCCGCAAAATTCCCGACCAGCGCCCAGGAAAACCTGCGTCACTCCGCCCATGTCCGGTCGAGGGAAGGAGACAGAGAATGGACAACAGAAAAGCCTATCGGATCTATGTAGAGCGGAGGGCCGCAAGCTCTCCGGTACTGAAAAACTGTGCGGCGGCCTTCTGGGTGGGAGGGAGCATCTGTCTTGCGGGGCAGCTGCTGTTTGCGTTGTACCGGTGGCTGGGAATGTCTCCGGATATGGCGGGGGGCGCCGTGACGGTTACCTTGATTTTCTCGTCGGCGCTTCTGACAGGGCTTGGCGTGTTTGACCGTATTGCCCGGTATGCGGGCGCGGGCACGCTGGTCCCTGTGACCGGGTTTGCCAATGCGGTGGTTTCCCCCGCGGTGGATACACGGAGCGAGGGCATGCTTCTGGGGGTCGGGGGAAAGATTTTCACGATTGCCGGACCGGTGTTGCTGTTCGGTACGCTGTGCGGAACCGTGTACGGCGTGGTGTATTACCTGGCAGGCCTGTTGCTATAAATGAGGAGGTTCTTGTATGAGTGAGCCGATACTGCTTCCGCATCCTGTCCGCATTGCCGCGCGCGCCTCGGCGGTCGGCGGGGATGAATACCGGGGTCCCCTGGGTCCGCTGTTCGACTTTCATGACGAGAGCGACCGGTTCGGAGCCGACACCTGGGAGAAAGCCGAAGGGGAGCTGGGGCGTACGGTATGCAATCTGCTGCTGGCGCGCGCGGGGCTGTCACACCGGGATGTGGATCTGCTCTTTGCGGGGGATCTGCAGAACCAGTGCATGGCGTCGGTGTGCGGGCTTTCGGGATTCGGGATCCCGTATTTCGGACTCTACGGGGCCTGCTCGACCTTTGTGGAGGGAATTCTGCTGGCCTCGCTTGCGCTGACGGCCACCGGAAATATCCGGCGCGTGGCCGTGATCACGACCTCGCACAACTGTGCGGCAGAAAGGCAGTTCCGGCTTCCGCTGGAATACGGCGGACAGCGCCCGCCGACGGCACAGTGGACCGCGACGGCGGGCGGCGCACTTCTGCTGGACCGCGGTGAGGGCGGCGTGGGCGTTACGGCACTGCTGGCGGGGCGCATGGTCGATTCCGGCCTGACCGATGCTTCCAATATGGGGGCCGCCATGGCGCCGGCGGCGGCAGATACACTGCTGCGGTATTTTGACGCGACCCGGGAGGATCCGGCCGGGTATGATGCGATCGTAACCGGGGATCTTGGGAGCGAGGGGAGCGGCATCCTTTCTGAGTTGCTGGCTGCGCGAGGGCTTTCGCTCGGAGCGCGGCATATCGACTGCGGTATGCTCCTGTATGACCGGACCCGGCAGGACGCGCATGCGGGTGCGTCCGGGTGCGGCTGTTCGGCGGCGGTCACCGCCGCGCATATTCTGCCCATGATGGAGCGGGGCGAGATGCGGCGGGTTCTTCTGATGGCAACCGGAGCCCTGATGAGCCCGTCCGGAATTCAGCAGGGCTGCCCCATCGTCGGCATTGCACCGCTTGCACGTCTGGAGGTGAGCGGAATATGAGACTGCTGTTCTTTTGTCCTTCCTATCTGCCGGGGGCGGGGCGCCGTTTCCCGTTCTTCCCGCGCGCATCCGAAAGGTGGTGAGTTCCCTGACACTCTTTTATTCCTGCCTTGCCGCGTTTGTCACGGGCGGGCTTCTGTGTGTGGTGGCGCAGCTCCTGATCGATCTGACCCGGCTGACACCTGCACGTATTCTGGTCCTGTATGTCTGCACGGGCGTCTTTCTGGGTGCGGTCGGCCTGTATGAGCCGCTGTACCGATTTGCCGGCTGCGGGGTCTCGGTCCCTCTGATCGGCTTCGGCGGAACCATTGCGCGCGGCGTGCGTGAGGCGATCCATACACAAGGCCTCTTCGGCGCGCTGACCGGCGGCCTCACCGCTGCTGCGGCCGGTACGACCGCGGCGCTGGTCTTCGGGTATCTGGCGGCGGTTTTCTTCCGGTCGGGGCCGAAGCGCCTGGGCAAAAAACGGTAGATCCGCCACTCCGTGTGTTGCGGATCCGCATGCCTTCCGGTAGCCGACGATGTTCCGGATCCGGCGCAGGAGGACGCAAAAAGGGCGGGAGAATGTTCTCCTGCCCTTTTTGTCGTGCTTCTCAGAGCGAGGCGTCCCGGTTGCGGTCGTCGAGGAAGTAGGTCGCCTCCATGTCCGCCACATACAGCGCCATGGCAAGCGGAAACGCGGCAAATGCCTGCCCGACATTCCTTGCGTCGGTCTCGGCAGAAAATCCCATATGATATCGGATGGCAAAGGCCTCCTCCCGGGAAAGGCGGAGATATCCGCTGATCATGTAAACCGATTTTTCTCCGTGGCCATAGGGGAGGGGGTCGTCAAATTCATAGTAGGGAACCGCCGTCCATTTTCCGTCGGCGCCCTTGACATTGCGCTGGCTGACCTTATAGCAGTTGACCTTGCACAGATCATGCAGCAGCGCGACGACGGCGACCGATTCGGCGTCGTAGGACAGGCCGTACTCCTGCTGAACGCGGGGACGTTCCAGATAGTCCGAAAGGCAGTGGTATACATGGAGACTGTGCTCGCAGAGGCCCTCGGCCCGTGCACCGTGATAGCGGGTGCTGGCGGGAGCGGTGAAAAAATCCGAGGCGGGGGAGAGCAGGAAATCCAGCAGACGGTCGGCTCCCTCCCGGTGAATCTTGTCGCGGTAAATCCGGCAGAATTCTTCTTTGACCGACATGAAAACCTCCTTTACTGCGGTGCGGGTATGGGTTGGGCCGCGGCTGCGGAATGCTCTGCGGCGTGACGGATAAGACGCCGTCGGAAGATAAAATACAGAACGATATGTCCAAGGCAGGCGGCGATCCAGGAAAGCGGGTAGGAGAGAAAGAGGACGGTCATGGAGCGGTAAGAGGCGAAGACGGTATAGATCCAGCCAAGACGCACGCCGCAGACACAGGCGACCGAGACAATCATGGGCGGTACAGTACTGCCCATTCCGCGGATCGCGCCGACCAGGGTTTCCATGATGCCACAGAGGAAGTAGCTGAGCATGACGACGGTGGCGCGTTCCATACCGGCCGGGATGGCTTCCGGCTCATTGGGAAGATAGATGGAGAGCAATGCAGGGCCAAAGGTGTAGACGAGAAGGCCGAGGGCGATGCCGACGCCGGTGACCAGGAGCAGCGATTCAAAGAGGACGCGGTGGATGCGTTCGTAGCGTCCGGCGCCGACGTTCTGTCCGACGATGGTGACGGTACTGACATGAAAGGCATTCATGGCAGTATAGACAAAGCCCTCCAGATTGCCGGCGGCGGTGTTGCCGGCGATGGTGATGGTATCATCAAAGGAATTGACGGCGCTCTGGATAATGGTATTGGAGAGTGCAAAGATGATCGATTGCAGTCCGGCGGGCAGGCCGGTAAGGAAGATATCCAGGCTCTGCCGCGGATAGAGCCGGATACGGGAGGGGAAGAGCTGGCAGGCGTCACGGAGGCGGAGAAGATTGCCAAGGACCAGGAACGCGGAGATGGCCTGGGAGACAACGGTAGCCGTTGCCACGCCCGCGACGCCCATATGGAAGAAGGCTACAAAAATGTAGTTGAGAACGACATTGGCGACACCGGATACGGCAAGATAGACAAAGGGGCTGCGTGAGTTTCCGGCAGCGCGGAGAATGGCGGCGCCGAAGTTGAAGAACATGGAGAAGAGGGAGCCGCAGAAATAAATCTGCATATAGAGAACCGACATATCGATGATGTCGGAAGGAGTGTCCATCCAGGTGAGAAAGGTACGGGAGCCGAACAGGCCGATGACGGTGACAATCACCCCGCACAGAAGCGAGATGGCGACGCTGGCATGCACGAGCAGCGAGGTCCGCTCCCGGTTCTGGGCGCCGACGGCGTTGGCAACATGGATGCTGGTTCCTATGGAGAGACCGACAAACAGGTTGATCACCATGTTGATAAGAGAGCTCGTAGCGCCGACGGCGGCCAGCGCAGAGGAGCCGACCAGCTGACCGATGACAATGACGTCGGCAGCGTTGTAGAGCTGCTGAAGAATGCCGGAGAGCATGACGGGAAGCGCAAAGGCAACGATTTTCCGGAAGATAGGACCGCTGGTCATATCCGCGACGGCAGCCTGCTTCATTTACAGTACACCTCCGATTCCATATATCCGATCCAGTGCGGTGTGTATCATCCTACCACACTCGGAGGGCAAAGTCAAGAGCGGTGCGCGGAAAAAGCGTGGGGGTCTTCGAAGAATACTTGACAAAACCGGAAATCATGCTACAATAAATGGTAGAAAACGATGGAAAACGCGGAACGGGAAGGGGAAGCGGAATGAAGTGCAGCAATTGCGGCAGTGAATGGCATTGTGCGGGGAATATAACAGCGTGCCCGTTCTGTGGGTATGACTGCATGCAGCCAAAATCGGAGATCGAGGCGATCTATGCGGCGGCAGCGGCCCTGCCCGACGCGCAGGCAGAGGAGCGGACGGCAGGATATCGGATGGCGGCAGAATACGGGCATCCGGAAGCGCTGTACCGGTATGGGGTTGCGTGCGAGAGCGGAACGGGTGAGCATAGGAGCCGTTCGCGTGCGATGGTATATTATCGGATGGCGGCTGTGCAGGGTCATGCGGAAGCGGCGTACCGTCTGGGCGCATGCCTGCGGGATCGGACGCGCGGAACCGAGGCGGCGGATCAGGCCTATTTCTGGATCCGTGTGGCGGCGGAGCTCGGAAGCCGGAACGCCTGCCGGCTGCTGGGTGACTGTTATGAAAACGGGGAAGGAATCCCTGCCAATCCGCTGCGCGCGGCCTACTGGTATACGGTGGCGGCGGAGGCGGGTGATTTCCGTGCGGCGTATCGCCTTTCGCTTCTGTACCGTGACGGGCGGGGCGTACGCGAGAATGCAGCATACGCCAAATATTATGCCGAGATCGCGTACAACGGAGGGATCCGTGCGGCGGAGCGGCTGTTGGCGCGGAGTGGCGAGCATATATTTTCGGAGGTGCCGGCCCGTATTGAGATCCGGAACCGGGACGAGGATCGATTCGAGCTGGGCTACCGCGCATATACGGAAGGGAAATATGTGTTGGCCGTGCGCCTGTATGAGCTTGGTGCGAAGGACGGCTATGCGCGTGCGCAGAACAATCTCGGCGTATGCTATGAAAAGGGGCAGGGCGTTGCTCGGGATGAGGCAACGGCGGCGTTCTGGTACGGGCAGGCGGCGCGTAGCGGGTACGGCATGGCTCTTCTGAATCTCGGTGACTGTTACCGCGCGGGGCGTGGCGTGGCGGTGAGCCCGGAGAATGCCTTCTCCTGTTATGAGGCGGCGGCGGAGGACGGCTTTGCCCGCGCGCAGTACCTGCTGGGGAACTGTTATTTCACAGGAGATCTGACCGAGCGCAACATACCGGTGGCGCTGTCCTGGTATGAAAAGGCGGCAGTGCAGGGCTACGGGGAAGCGGTGGAACGGGTCAGCGAGATCCGGGCCGATATGACCGAGCTGTACAACCGTGGCGTGGATGCGTACGAGCAGGGCGCGTACGATACGGCGGTGAAGTTTTACCGGATTGCGGCGGAATTCGGGCACCGGGGTGCGCAGTGTAATCTCGGTTATTGCTATCAGAACGGGCAGGGCTGTGAGAAGGACATGCGTCTTGCTGTGCTGTATTACCGCAAAGCGGCGGAGCAGGAGAGCGGCGTTGCTGAATACAATCTGGCGGCATGTTATCTGCGTGGCGAGGGCGGCCTGCGCTACGATTATTCCCGTGCGGCGGAACTGCTGGAACGTGCGGTACGGCACGGGGCGGCGGAGGCAGCACCGCTGCTGGAGGAAATCCGTAACCGACGGAAAAAGAAAATTGCACAGCACATATATGCCGTGTCCACGGTGATGTTGCATCGGGACGCACGCCAGGTGACCGAGGCGTTGAAGCTGCGCCTGATCGCGGCCGAGATGGGCAACGCGCGCGCCATGTATGCGATGGGCTGTCACTATGAATTCGGATTTGGCGTGGATATGGACGAGAAGAAGGCAGATGCATGGTATCGCCGTGCTTATGCGGCCGGATACCGGAGCGGCAGTCGCATGAAGAGTGCCATGCTGCGCCGTATGCGGCGCCCTTCGGGGTTCCGGGCGCAAGCAACCGTGCCGGATCCCGGACCGGAAGTGACGGAATAAGCGGTTTCCCAAAGGAGTGTCGCCGCAAAGCGGTTGCGGTGACACTCCTTTTTTACGTTTTCTCTTTGGTCGCAACGCTTCTCCGGCCGTGCTTTCCGGACGCCGTCGCTCTTTCGCGGTGGCGGATCTTGGGCGGGTCTGTCGGGGATTTTCCGAGGATACACATTCCCGCTTTTCCCCCGCATGTACAACTCTCAAAAAAATTTTTGAAAAAATGCACAAAACCTCTTGCAATTTGAAAAACAATATGGTACAATATAGACGGAAAAGGCAAAAGGCATCCGAAGCATGTCTCCCGAAGCGCCGTCCGCAACGCGTGTTGCAAGGACCGCCTGGGCAACTGTGGCGGTGACATAAAAGCGGCGCATGAAGCGAAGGGAAAACCGGTGCCCGGACGCGTTCATGTGCTTTTTTCATAGAACGAAAAACGAAGGCAGGGAAAGGAGGGGTTCAATGCCGAGAACCATGAGATATGCGGGTGTAGAAATACGCCGTCGCATTCCGCCGCTCTTCCGCACCCTCCGCGCACAGATGTGATCTGTGCGCCACAGACCTTGAGGAACACGAAAACGAAGAATACCGACGGAGGGTGTCTATGGAAGCAAGTACGCCGCCGGAAAACGCAGGCTGACCCGGAGCCGATATTCCCGGGTGACGGGGGGGACCCCGCGGACCAGAGGTAAACCACAGAAAGAGATCGACGACAGGAGGTATGCGCGATGAGGAGAACTATGCGTTATGCCGGAATCATGATCTGCCGGAAGATCCCTATCTTCGGTCCTTATGTCCGCGCGTGAAGGCAGGAGCCTTTACGCGCAGGCGGCAGGACCGCGTATCCCGGCGCGGGTCTGCGTGAGGATGTGGAGGAGAGAGAACGGGTAGCCCTGTGAACCAACCGAAACATCAAGCGCAAAGAACCGAAAAACGAAAACCAAAGGCCGATCCCGGTGCTGTGCCCGGGATCGGTTTTTTTGTTTCCGGCGGTGTAAGACGCTACCCCGGATTTCCTGTTATGCCAGCGTATGGTTATTTCCGCGTCGGACGGACAGCGACATCCGCTTATACCGTACCCTCCCCGCCGCAGCGGGTTGCAGGTTTTTCGCCAGGCCTTTTTGCAAAAAGGCCGCCTCCCGCGCCGCAGCGCCCCCTGCCACCGTGACTTGCGCCACGCCTCCGCACCGTTCCTTTTCTCTCATCGCCTTTTTCTGCCGTACCTACTTGCAAAACGCTTTCTTTTCTGCTATGATTATGCCATATGCGACATTTGCCGGCAGTAAGCCGAGATTTTTTACATTTGGAGACAGTAACAGCAAAGGAGTTGATCTTTGTGTCCATTGACAGGGTTCGGGAATATCTGAAAGACTACGGTGTCGCCGACCGGATCCGGGAATTTCCGGTATCCAGCGCTACGGTAGAACTTGCCGCAGCGGCCATCGGCTGTGCGCCGGGGCGCATTGCCAAAACACTCTCTTTCCTTCTCGGCAGCGATGCGGTTCTGGTGGTGGCGGCGGGAGACGCCCGCATCGACAACGCCAAATATAAGGCGCAGTTCGGTGCCAAGGCCAAAATGCTGACGCCGGAACAGGTCGAGAGCATGGTGGGACATGCGGTGGGCGGCGTCTGTCCGTTTGCGGTCCATGACGGAACGGCGGTGTATCTGGATGCCTCCCTGCGGCGCTATGAAACGGTTTTCCCGGCGGCCGGCAGCAGCAACAGTGCATTGGAGCTGCGACTGGACGAGCTGGAAGCCTGCTCGCGGGCAAAAGGATGGGTGGATGTCTGCAAGGTTCCCGATCCTGCCTGAGCGGAGTGCATTGCTACGGCGCACACGGAGTGGGTACCACAGAGGCCGGGTGACGGAAATACGCCCCGGTCGGTCTCCTGTACGGGAAATGTTCCGGCACAATCATTCGATCGGCGAAGCCGTGCGGATACGGAAAGAAGTACCCCCCTGTGCCGGCTTCGCTTTTTCCGTTTTTCCGGATGACTGTGCCTTCTGCCGGATGGATGCAGGGGGGCGGAGCCGATCCTGCGATGTTCTGATGGCAAAAAACAGGAAGGAAGCGCTGCACAAGGGCAGCGCTTCCTTCCTGTTTTGTATCCTGCTTTTGTATCCTGCCGGAAGGCATGGAAGCGGCTTTCCGGCAGGCCCGGCATGTCGTCCGCTTTTTCCGACTGTATACGTACATCCGGCTCACCTCTCTGACATCCGTCGTGCGGTCGTCCGCCGGGAATCAGAGCATCGCCGTCCTGCCGCTCTCTTCCTGCATCAGTGCTTCCAGGGATATGCGGATCATCTGCCATGTCGGCTCTTCGTTCGGCAGAGCGCCGTCTTCCAGCATGGATACGGTTCCGTAGACCAGGGCGGACAGACGATAGCGAAGATTCTTTGCCGCCGCTCCGCTCCGCCCTGAAGCTGTGCAGAAGTTCTGCATGGCCTCTTCGGCAAACGAAGAGGCGGCTTCGCCTGCCTCGCTCAGTATGCGGCGGAATTGGGGATTGGCAACCGAAAACCGGATATAGGCAAGAGAAATTTCTATCAGGCAGCGTCGGGGGTCATCCTTCCATCGGTGCAGGATTTCGGCGCGCAGCAACTCCCATTGCCGATTGATATAGCGTACGATTTCCCGGAGGAAAGTTTCCTTGCTCTCAAAATGCCGGTAGGGGGCGGCGCAGGAGGTCTGGCAGGCGGCGGCCACCCGGCGCAAAGAAAAATGCGGCAATCCGTGTGTCGCGATATCTTCAATTCCGGCAACAATCAACCGATCACGCAGGGGATCGGCTCCGTAAGCATCACGCATGGCATTTCCTTCCTCAGACATAGTGAAAGGCGGGCGCGCAGTGCGACCGCTTTTTTACTATTATGCCACACCTGTGCGGAAAAAGCAAGAGGGGGTGTAAAGACGGTGCGTTTTTGCCTTTCTCCGATCCGCCGGCGATTCCTTCGGATCGGCTGCGTTGCGCTTCGGCCATGTATGCATGCCGTTGTTTTTCTGTATGTACCCCGCCCGTCCTGCTTTCCTCTGCACAGTACCTGTGCACGTATTCTGCGCAGTATATGTGGCGCTTGTGCTGAAAGCTGCTGGATTTATTTTGCAGGGCAGGTCCTGCGCAGTATGCGTGGCGCTTGTGCTGGAAGGCCGCTGGATTTATTTTGCAGGGCAGGCTTTGTGCATATACGCGTCGCTTGTGCGTCTGCCGCCTTTCCTTCGGCAGGTCCCTGCACTTTGCGTCTGGCCTTCCGCCGTGGGGATTTTGTATTCTTCCGGCAGCGCATACTTGGCGCTGAGTCCTGCCCCGTATGTTGTGGAAATTCCGCGGGCGGAGCTTGGCTTTGCAGGCGCCCTGCTCCTTGTTTTGTATACAGCGGATCTGCTTTTCTGCCCTTTCTCCTGCTCTTCGCCGTTTTTTCTTTGCCCCCCTCTTTTCCCATGGTGCTTTTTTCTTTGGCGCTTTTCTGTTTTCTTTGCGGCTTTGCGGCGGGGTGCTGCCCGCTTCCGCTGCCCTTCCTGTCGGTCCCGGAGGATGCCCCGGCCGGTGCCTTTCGTTTCCTCCCCACGGCGCCTGTCGGGCCGGTATTTGCCTTTTTCCCCCGCGGCGCCTTGCCGGGGGCTTCGCCTCTTTCCGCCGCGCTGCCCCTGCCGTGCTCTGCGTTTTTCCTGTTCCGTATCCGGTAAAAACCGAAACTTTTCCGCCGGGTGTTGACATTTTTCCGGATCGGGTGTATAATACGCTTGATTCTCTTTGTTAACACTGTTAACATTGTACAGTGCGCCGCCCGTCCCCATTGCCGCACAACGGGAGGCAGGACGGAGCCCGGCCTTTCGCCGCCCCCCAGCGCCGCCAGGCGGGAGACGGGCGGAAGCCCCGGCGGTGCGCCGCTATGTACATCCTATGGAAAACAGACCGGAAGCACTGCCATCTATGTGCAGGACAAATCATAATAGAAAATGGTAGGAGGGATCTGCTGTGGTATCCGAAAAAATGCTGGAGCTCGGCCGGCGCCGTTCGGTCATCCGCGAGCTCTTTGAATACGGTCGCACAAGGCGGGCGGAAATCGGGGAAGACCGCGTTTTTGATTTCAGTCTGGGCAATCCGAGTGTGCCGGCGCCCGCCGTTGTTGGAGATACGCTGGCAGCATTGCTGCGGGAGACCGATCCGGCGCTGCTGCACGGCTATACATCGGCACAGGGAGACGCACGGGTCCGCGAGGCGATTGCCGCTTATGTACGGCAGACCTATCGCGCACCGGCAGATGCCGATCGTATTTATCTGACCGCGGGAGCAGCGGCGGCACTTTCGATCGCCCTGCGCGCTCTGCTCCCGGATGGTGGCGGGGATGAGGTCATCGCCATCGCGCCCTATTTTCCGGAATACCGGGTATTTACCGAAAATGCCGGAGGCCGTCTTGTTCCGGTTCCGGCACGGGCGGGGGATTTCGGCATCGATATCCCCGGCCTGCTCGCCGCAGTGACACCACGGACCCGCGCCGTCATAATCAATTCTCCGAACAATCCGACCGGCGCGGTGCTGTCTGTGTCGGACGCTGCGGCTCTGGGTGAGGCATTGCGCTCCGCCTCGGAAAGGGTCGGACATCCGATCTATCTGCTGGCGGACGAGCCCTACCGCGAGCTGGTATATGATGGCGTTACGGTACCGTGGCTGCCGCTGTATTACGAAAATACGCTGGTGCTGTACTCTTTCAGCAAGTCTCTCTCCCTTCCCGGGGAACGGATCGGGTATGTGCTGGTGCATCCGGACGCTGCGGCGGCGGAGGAAGTGTATGCCGCCATTCTGGGCGCGGGGCGTTCTCTCGGTTATGTCTGTGCCCCGGCGCTGTTCCAGTACATGATTCCCGCCTGCCTTGGGAAGACGTCGGATCTGCAGGTCTATCGGGAAAACCGGGACCGGCTGTATACCGCTCTGACCCGATACGGGTATGACTGCGTGCGTCCGGAGGGCGCCTTTTACCTGTTTGTGCGCGCGCTGGAGCCGGATGCGGTCGCGTTTTCGGAGCGTGCGAAAAAGAGGGAGCTGCTGCTGGTGCCGAGCGATGATTTCGGCTACCCCGGCTATGTACGGATTGCCTATTGTGTGTCTCCGCAAATGGTGGAGCGCGCGTTGCCTGCCTTCTGCGCGTTGGCAGAGGATTACCGGAAAGGAAGCTGAACCGAGATGAACAGAAAAGAGAATCCGGCAGGCGCCGGAAAAACAGGCGCGCCGGACATGCATGACGACCGTCTTTGCCGTGCAAGGGAGGAGATCAATCGCGTGGACCGCGAAATGGCGGCACTGTTCTGCCGCCGCATGGAGGCGGTGGCGCAGGTGGCTGCGTATAAAAGCAGGCACGGTCTTCCGATCCTGGATGCGGCGCGGGAGGAGGAAGTGGTGCGGCGGAATGCGGCGGAGGTGGCGGGCGAGATGCAGGGCTACTATACCGAATTCCTGCGCGACACCATGAAGATCTCACGGGACTATCAACGCCGTCTGACGCAGGGGATGCACGTGGCGTTTTCGGGTGTTGCGGGTGCATTTGCGGCGATCGCGGCCGGGAAAATTTTCCCCGGCGCCACACGGGTCCCGTATGGAGACTTCCGCGCCGCGTACGACGCTGCGGTGGAGGGAGAATGCGATGTAGCGGTTCTCCCGATCGAGAACAGTACGGCCGGAGAGGTGGGGGCGGTTCTGGACATGATGTTTTCCGGTCCGCTGTACGTCAACGGTGTGTATGATCTGTCGGTGACGCATCATCTGCTCGGAATTCCGGGCAGCCGTCCGGAGGGGGTACGGGAGGTCATCAGTCATCCGCAGGCGCTGATGCAGTGCGCGCCGTATATCCGGGCGCACGGCTATGCGACGCGGGAGTTCGAAAATACAGCGGCGGCGGCGCTGTATGTGGCGGAAAAGCTGGATCCGACGGTGGCCGCGATTGCCAGCGAGGAGACGGCGGCGCTGTACGGTCTCGAAATTCTCGATAAAAACATCCATACCTCCAACCTGAACACGACCCGCTTTGCGGTGCTTGCGCGCGCGGCGGCGCGGCCGGCAGAGGGCGGAGACCGACATTCGATTCTGATGTTTACGGTACGCAACGAAGCGGGATCGCTGGCACAGGCCATCAATATCATCGGCCGGTACGGATTCAATATGCGCTGCCTGCGCTCCCGCCCGATGAAGGAGCTGCTCTGGCAGTACTATTTCTATGTTGAGGCTGAGGGGGATCTGAGCGGGGAGACCGGGCGACGGATGCAGGAGGAGATGGCCTCCTGCTGCGACCGTGTCCGTGTGTACGGAAGCTTCCGCTATCCGGCGGAACTGCATTGAGGAGGCAACCATGAAGATGACGGTACATCTCCCGGGAGAGGAGTACGACATTCTGGCCGGGCACGGCATGGCCGCGCGCGCGGGGGAGGTGCTCGCGCTGAACCGGCGGGTGCTGGTGGTAACCGATGACGGTGTGCCGCCGGCCTATGCCGCGCGGGTATGCGAAGACTGTGCGCATCCGGTGCCGGTCTGTCTGCCGGCGGGAGAGGCAAGCAAGAGCATGGACGGCTTTGCCACTCTGCTGCGGGCCATGACCGATGCCGGTTTCACCCGTACCGATGCGGTGGTCGCGGTGGGAGGCGGCGTAGTCGGGGATCTTTCGGGATTTGCGGCCTCCTGTTATATGCGGGGGGTGGATTTTTATAACATTCCGACCACCCTGCTCTCGCAGGTCGATTCCTCGGTCGGCGGAAAAACCGCCATCAATTTTGCCGGAATCAAGAATATCGTGGGCAGCTTCTATCAGCCGAAGCGGGTGCTGATCGATCCGGATCTTCTGGATACGCTGCCCCCCCGGCAGTTTTCCAACGGGATGGCGGAGATCGTGAAGATGGCCATGACCTCGGACGCCGGTCTGCTTTCGCTGCTGGAAGAGGAAGGGGTCGGACCGGGGAATCTTCTGACGGTGATCTGCCGGGCGCTGGATATCAAGCGGAAGGTGGTGGAGCAGGATGAGAAGGAGAGCGGACTGCGGCGGATCCTGAATTTCGGACATACGCTGGGGCATGGCATCGAGAGTGCAGAGGGACTTACGGATCTTCTGCACGGAGAGTGCGTGGCGCTCGGTATGATTCCGATGACAGCCCCCGCACTCCGGGAACGCCTGTGCGCCCTGCTCGCCCGCTTCGGCCTGCCCACACGGTATACCGGCGATCTTGACCGCGCGCTTGCAGCGGTCGTGCACGACAAGAAGAAAAGCGGCGACGAGCTGCACTATGTCTATGTATCTGCTCCCGGGCAGTGTGAGATCCGCCATGCTTCGGTACCGGAATTTTCCGCCATGGTGAGGGAGGCGTTTGTATGAGAAACAGTTTCGGACAGGCGGTGACCGTCACGCTGTTCGGGGAAAGCCACGGCGCTGCGGTAGGAGCGGTCCTCGACGGTATGGCACCGGGGCTTGCGGTGGATGAGACCTTTATTGCGGGGCGGATGGCATTGCGCCGCGCCGCGGGACAGATTTCCACGGCGCGGCAGGAAGAGGATAGGGTCCGCCTGCTCAGCGGCGTCTATCGCGGCCATACGACCGGCACGCCGATCACCTTTCTGATCGAAAATCAGAACACACGCTCTTCCGATTACGAGGCAACGGCCGCACTGGCGCGCCCGGGACATGCCGACTTTACGGCGCGGGAGAAATACCATGGATATGCGGATCCGCGGGGCGGCGGACACTTTTCCGGCCGTCTGACGGCCGGGCTGGTCGCGGCGGGGGCACTCTGCCTTTCGGCGCTTTCCGGTCGCGGCATTGCGGTGGGGACACACGTAGCCCGCTGTGCCGGGATCGATGACCGTCCTTTCGCAGAAGACCCGCGCGACGAGATCGCCGCACTGTCCGACCGTGCCTTTGCGGTGCTGGACCGGGCGGCGGGGGAACGGATGCAGCAGGCGATACTCGCGGCAAAGGCGGAGGGCGACAGCGTGGGCGGGGTTCTGGAAACCGCCGTGACCGGCCTTCCGGCCGGAGTAGGCGAGCCGTGGTTCGATACGCTGGAGGGTGTGCTGGCCCATGCACTGTTTTCGGTGCCGGCGGTCAAGGGAGTGGAGTTCGGGGACGGCTTCGCTCTTGCGGATCTGCGCGGAAGCGTGGCGAACGATCCTTTTCGGATGCGGGCGGGGCAGGTCGTGTGCGAGAGCAACCGCGCCGGCGGGATCCTTGGCGGCATATCGACCGGCATGCCGCTCCGGATCCGGACGGCGGTCAAGCCGACGCCCTCGATCTACAAAGAGCAGCGCACGGTGGATCTTGACCGCCGCAGCGATGCGACCTTGACGGTAAAAGGCCGGCACGATCCGGCGGTGGTCCACCGCGCCAGAGCGGTGGTGGATGCGGTGACGGCGCTCTGCCTCTGCGATCTGCTGGCACAGCGCTTTGGGACCGACTGGCTTGCCGGAAAGGAGGCCGTATGCAGTACGGATTGATTGGGGAGCATCTCCCGCACAGTTTTTCCCGCGAGATCCATGAGAGGATCGGAGGGTATTCCTACCGTCTGTGCGAGCTTGCGCCGGATGAGCTGGACGGATTTTTCCGCGCGAAGGACTTTGCCGCCATCAATGTGACAATTCCCTATAAACAGGCGGTGCTCCGCTATCTGGACGAGACCGATGCTGCGGCGAAGGCCATCGGGGCGGTGAATACGGTGGTCAACCGTGACGGACGCCTGATCGGCTACAATACCGATTTTTCGGGTATGCGCGCCTGCCTGCGCCGTTACCGCATCGGGTTGCGCGACCGGCGGGTCCTGATTCTGGGGACCGGCGGAACCAGTCGCACAGCGCGTGCGTTAGCGGAAGCAGAGGGTGCGGCCCGCATATGGGTGGCGGGCCGGCAGCCGCGGGAGGGGGTCTGCTCCTATGAGGAAGCGTATGCGCTCGGGGAGCAGGTGGATGTGCTCCTGAACACGACGCCGGTCGGCATGTATCCCGCGGTTGGGGACTGCCCGGTATCGCTGGCCCGCTTTCCCCGCCTGCTCGGTGTTTTTGACGCCGTATACAATCCGCTGCGCACCAATCTTATCCTGGCGGCGCGCAGCCGCGGTATCGCGGCGGGCGGAGGGCTGTATATGCTGGTCTGTCAGGCGGTGGAGGCCTCGGCGCTTTTCCGGGATATGACCTTGCCGGAGTCGCTGAGCGAGAGCGTGTACCGGGATATCCGGTCGGAAAAAGAAAATATCGTCCTGATCGGCATGCCCGGCAGCGGGAAGAGCACGATAGGCCGCGCCCTGTCGGAGCGTACCGGCCGCGCCTTCTATGACAGCGATGCAGAGATCGTGCAGGAGGCGGGCTGCGGGATCCCGGAAATTTTTGCGCGGGAGGGTGAGGAGAGCTTCCGCCGGCGCGAGAGTGAGGTGCTGGCCCGGCTGTCCCGGGTATCGGACGGGCGCATCATCGCGACGGGTGGCGGAGCGATTCTGCGCGGGGAAAACCTGCGGGCGCTGCGCCGCAACGGACGTCTGTATTTTCTTGACCGTCCGCTGGATGCGATCCATCCTACGGCAGACCGCCCGCTTGCCCGGGATCGTGCGGCCCTTATGCGGCGGTATGAGGAGCGCTATCCGCTCTATACGGCGGCCGCGGACTGCCGCATTGCGGTGACGGACGGCGCGCGCGGGACGGCGGAGGCCGTACTGGCGGATTTTTCCTGCGGGCGAGCCGGCCCGGGAGAGGGGTTGAACGTATGACTGTGACCATTCGTCCCGCACCGCTGCGGGGACGTATCAAGGCGCCGCCCTCGAAGAGCATGGCGCACCGGCTTCTGATCTGCGGCGGGCTGTCGGAGGGGGGGGAGACCCGAATCCGCGGCATATCGGATTCGGAGGACGTGTCCGCCACGCTGGACTGCCTTTCGGTGCTGGGTGCGTATTGGGAGCGCGCCGGAGACAGCGTGCGGCTGCGGGGGACCGATCCGCGCCGTCATCCGCCGGCCGGCCCGCTCGAATGCCGCGAAAGCGGCAGTACGCTGCGATTTTTTCTGCCGCTCTGTCTTCTGTCGGGCGGAGAGGCGGTTCTGCACGGCGCACCTGCGCTGCTTTCCCGTCCTCTTTCGGTCTATGAAACGGTCTGCCGCGAGCAGGGTCTTTTGTTCCGTACCGAGGCAGGGGGCGTTCGTGTGGGCGGCCGGCTTTCGCCCGGGGAATACCGGATCCCCGGCAATATCAGCAGTCAGTTCATCAGCGGCCTATTGTTCGCCCTTCCTCTTCTTGCGGGTGACAGTACGCTTTCGCTTTTGCCGCCGGTGGAAAGCCGGTCCTATTTGCTGCTTACGATGGAGGCGCTGCACCGGTTTGGCGTGCGGGCCGACTTCCGGGATGAGCGAACGCTTTTCATACCGGGCGGCCAGCAGTATTTGTCAACCGATGTGGAAGTAGAAGGTGACTATTCCAACGCGGCCTTTTTTGCCGCCCTGCGCCTGTTCGGCGCCGCAGTGGAGATCGACGGTCTGAATCCGGACAGCCTGCAGGGTGACCGCGCCTACGCTCGCTATTTCGCGATGCTGGACCGCGGTACGCCGACCATTCATATAGGCGACTGCCCGGACCTTGGTCCCATCCTGATGGCGGTGGCAGCTGCGCGGAACGGCGCGGTCTTCTGCGGCACCCGGCGCCTTCGGATCAAGGAGAGCGATCGGGGCGCGGCGATGGCCGAGGAGCTCTCCAAAATGGGCGTGTCCGTTACGGTACGGGAGGATTCGATCGTCGTCTATCCCGCGGACTTCCATGCGCCGCAGGAGCCGCTGAACGGACACAACGATCATCGGATTGTTATGGCGCTTGCCACCCTACTGACCCAGACAGGGGGGAGTATCACGGGGGCAGAGGCCGTGCGCAAAAGTCTTCCCGAATATTTTTCAATGCTCAGGTCACTGGGCGCGGAGGTGTACATTGAGAAAACTTGAACCCGGAACGACAAACATCCTGATTGTGGGGCTCGGCCTCCTGGGCGGCAGTTATGCGCAGCGCCTGACCGAGTGCGGCTTCCGCGTGAGCGCGATCACCCGCCGCGAGCAGACCATTGCCTATGCACTGGAGGAGGGTATGATCGCAGCGGGAGCAGCCTTCCCGGATCCTGCACTGATCGGTGAGGC
>CALWTT010000036.1 GCA_944384545.1 uncultured Clostridia bacterium
GGCGGATGTGGATCTGATCCTGGCCAACGCGACGGCGGCCTTGCAGACCGCCTACAACGCGACGCAGCGGATCCCGGTGCTGGGCACCTCGATCACCGACTACGGCGTAGCGCTTGGCATTGAGAACTTTTCCGGCACGGTAGGAAGCAATGTGTCGGGTACATCGGACCTTGCGCCGCTTGAGCAGCAGGCGCAGATGATGGTGGACATTCTGGGTCTTGGCACAGGGGACCGTGTGGGTCTGCTGTACTGCTCGGGTGAGCCGAACTCGGCCTATCAGGTCCAGGTCGTGAAGGAATGCCTGGAGGAGAAGGGGATCGTGTGCACCGAGTACAAGTTTTCAGAGACAAACGATCTGTCGCCGGTGGTGACGAACGCGGTCGCCAACAACGATGCGATCTATGTTCCGACCGACAATACGGTGGCGACGAACACCTCGATCATCGACAATATCTGCCGCCCGGCGGGTGTGCCGGTCTTTGCGGGTGAGGAAGGAATCTGTGAGGGCTGCGGCTTCGCAACGCTGTCGATCAGCTACTACAACATCGGCAAGAAGGCGGGCGAGATGGCGGCGGACATTCTGCTCGGCCGCAAGGACGTGCGCGAGATGGAGATCGGCTATGACGAGGCGCCGGTAAAGAAGTACAATGCGGAAATCTGTGAGGAGCTCGGAATCGACACGGCAGCGCTGGATGCGGCGGGCTATGAGCCTATTACGGTGTCGGAACCGGCGGAGTAAAGACGGTCTGCATAGGGTAGAGGCTGTATAAGAAGTAAGAACAGGGAGAAGTCATGGCGCAACTGATCAACGCGATGCCCGGCGCGATAGCGCAGGGCCTGATATGGGGGATTATGGCGATCGGCCTCTATATCACATACAAAGTTCTGGATTTTGCAGACCTGACCGTAGACGGATCGCTGTGCACAGGAGCGGCGGTCTGCGGAATATTGCTGATCAACGGGGTCAATGTATGGGTATGCATGCTGGTGGCATTTGCCGCCGGCATGCTGGCCGGCGGAGTTACCGGGCTGTTTCATACACTGCTGGGGATTCCTCCGATTCTGTCGGGGATCCTGACCCAGCTGATGCTCTGGTCGGTGAACCTGAAGATCATGGGCGGTGCAACGATTGCCTTCAGTTCGCGCAATTACAGCGTGGTCATCACACAGATGGAGCTGGCGCAGGCGATACTGGTGGCATTCGGTTTTTGTGCGGTATTGATCGTCCTGCTGTACTTTTTCTTCGGGACGGAGATCGGATGCGCCCTGCGCGCAACCGGAAACAATGAGAAGATGAGCAATGCGCAGGGCATCGATGTACGCTTTGCGAAGGTACTCGGACTGATGCTGTCGAACGGACTGGTGGCTCTGTCGGGTGCGCTACTGGGCCAGTACCAGGGCTCGGCGGACATCAACATGGGCCGCGGAGCAATTGTTATCGGGCTGGCGGCAATTATCATCGGGCAGAGTGTGGTTTCGGCCTTCGGATCCAACTTTGCCCTGAAGCTGTCGGGCGCGGCGCTGGGCGGCGTGATCTACTATATGGTGTATACGTTTGTGATCTGGCTGGGTCTTGACACCGATCTTCTGAAAATGCTGTCGGCGCTGGTAGTGGCGTTCTTCCTGGGCGCATCCTACTGGAAAAAGACCTGTTTCCCGAACCGGAAGAAAACAGCGCCTGCGGGCGCCGTGACAGGAGGCGAGGGGAAAGATGCTTAGATTGCAGGAGATACGGAAGACCTTCAACCCCGGGACAGTGAATGCGAAGACGGCGCTGGACGGATTGAACCTGACCGTGGCGGACGGAGATTTTGTGACGGTGATCGGCGGAAACGGCGCGGGCAAGAGCACGATGCTGAATGCGATCGCGGGTGTGTTCCGCCCGGATTCCGGCCGGATTGAAATCGACGGCACCGACGTGACCAACATGCCGGAATACAAGCGTGCGGGCATTCTCGGCCGCGTATTTCAGGATCCGATGATGGGGACGGCGGCGGATATGCAGATCGATGAGAATCTGGCCATTGCGGCGCGGCGCGGGAAGCGTCATACGCTCCGCTGGGGCGTGACGGCGGCAGAACGGGATACCTATCGTACGCTGCTGGCGCAGCTGGGTCTTGGCCTTGAGAACCGGCTGAGCAGCAAGGTGGGGCTTCTGTCCGGCGGGCAGCGCCAGGCGGTCACTCTTCTGATGGCCTCTCTGAACCGGCCGAAGCTGTTGCTGCTGGATGAGCATACGGCGGCGCTGGACCCCAAAACGGCGGCAAAGGTCCTGCAACTGACCGATGAAATTGTGGAAGCGAATCATCTGACGACGCTGATGGTGACGCATAATATGAAAGATGCCATTGCGCACGGCAACCGCCTGATCATGCTGGAAGCGGGGCGGGTTATCCTGGATGTGAGCGGTGAGGAGAAGCGGAAGCTCACCGTAGAAGCGCTGCTCGAAGCATTTATGCGCGTCAGCGGAAGCGAATTTGCCAACGATCGTACATTGCTCTCCTGAGCGCGTGACAGAAGCCCGGCCGGGATGCCGGGAAAAGAGTACCGGGCGGCCATTGCGGCCGCCCGGTACTCTTTTTTGTTCCGACCCTCTGCGTCTGCGGGCCCCCCGGAAGTTTATTCCTGCACGACTGGGTTCCCGTTCGGTTCTTTATCACGAACCCCGCAGATCTGCTCTCCGAGCAGGATGTCGGCGATCCGTACTGCGGCCCTTCCGTCGCCGTACGGGTGGGTCGTTTCCGCCATATGGCGGTATATTTTGGGGTCCTTCAGCAGGAGCAGAAAATTCCGGTATACATCCTCCTCCGCCGTCCCCGTCAGACGGAGCGCTCCGGCACGGATCCCCTCGGGGCGCTCGGTTTTGTCCCGCAGAACCAGTGCGGGAATGCCGAGCGAGGCCGCCTCCTCCTGCACGCCGCCGCTGTCGGTCAGCACAAGAAAAGAGCGGGCGAGCAGGTTGTGAAATTCTGTGACGCCGAGCGGATCGGTTATCCGGAGGTTGGGAATGCCGGAAAGGACTTGCCCCGCGACGCTTCGCACGGCGGGATTGGGATGGAGGGGACAGAGGATAGCAATATCCGTGTGTTCCGAAGCCACCCGGGCGACGGCGCGGAGCATGCCACGCATGGTAGGACCAATGCTCTCGTGCCGGTGTGTGGTCAGCAGAATCAGACGCCGTCCTTCCGCCCATGACAGAAGTGGATGGGAAAAATCGGGGCGCACGGTAGAGCGGAGAGCATCCACAACGGTATTCCCGGTCACAAAGATGTTGTCGCGGCACACGCCCTCCCGCCTGAGGTTGGAAGCAGCCTCCTCTGTCGGCGCAAAATGCCAGCGCGCCACAAGGGATATGGCGCGCCGGTTGAACTCCTCGGGAAAGGGATGGCGCATATCGTAGGTACGCAGTCCGGCCTCCACATGTCCTATGGGGATGCCGGCCAGGAAGGCACAGAGCGCAGCTGCCTGTGCGGTGGCGGTATCGCCGTGTACCAGAACCGTATCCGGTCGGGTATCGCGCAGAATCGGCTCCAGTGCTTCCAGAATGCGTGCGGTCACGCCGACCGGGGACTGATTTTCCCGCATGATGTTCAGGTCGTAGTCCGGCCGCATAGCAAAAGCGCACAAAACCTCGTCCAGCATACGGCGGTGCTGACCGCTGACGCAGAGCAGTGGACGGCAGTTTTTCCGGTGGGAGAGCTCGGTCACCAGGGGGGCCATTTTGATGGCTTCGGGCCTTGTGCCGAAGATAATCATGATGGTCTGCATCGTTTCCTCCGAAACCTGGAATCGGGTACGGAACACTATATGCAGAAAGAAGGCGGCAGAGAACTGCCGCCTTCTTTCTGTATCCCCGTGTGTCGCAAAAAGGGGAAAAAGGGGAAAATACACACCACCGGAAGCGAATGTAAGGGAAACAGGAGAGACCGGATGCAATACAGCGATATGTTCAGCGCTGGTCGAGCGGCACATAGCTTGCGGGCTTTTTGACACTGATATAGGCCGGTCGGATGATTTTTCCCGCGCACTGGATTTCTTCGAGACGGTGCGCACTCCATCCGGCGATGCGGGAAATGGCGAAGATCGGAGTAAAAAGCTCATAGGGCAATCCGAGCATCTTGTACACCATTCCCGAATAGAAATCCACATTGGCGCTGACGCCCTTGTACATCTTCCGTTTTTCGGCGATGATGGCGGGTGCAAGCTCGGCGACGGTTTCGTAGAGATGAAACTCCTCCTGCATCCCCTTTTCCTCCGACAGCTTTTCGGCAGCGGCGCGCAGAATGTCGGCGCGCGGGTCGGAGATGGAATAGACGGCGTGTCCCATTCCGTAGATCAGGCCGGCGCGGTCGAAGGCCTCGCGGTCCAGGAGGCGGATCAGGTAATCGCGGATCTGATTTTTGTCGGTGGTATCAATGCTCGCCCGCATATCGTCAAACATACGCATGACCTTGATGTTGGCGCCGCCGTGGCGGGGTCCCTTGAGGGAGCCGAGCGCAGCAGAGACGGCGGAGTAGGTATCGGTGCCGGAGGAGGTGACGACATGCGTGGTAAAGGTGGAATTGTTTCCGCCGCCGTGCTCGGCGTGCAGGACCAGGGCCAGGTCCAGCAATCTGGCTTCCAGCGGGCTGAACTCCCCGTTCTCACGGAGGATAAAAAGCAGATTCTCGGCAGTGTCGTATTCGGGCTTCGGAAAATGAATAAACAGACTTTTCCCGTTGTGGTAGTGCTGATAGGATTGATAGCCATAGACCGAAAGGAGGGGGAACTGTGCGATCAGTTGCAGGCATTGGCGCAGCACATTGGCGGTGGAAATGTCGTCGGGATTCTCATCGTAGGCATAGAGGGCAAGGACGCTGCGCGAGAGGATGTTCATCATATCGCGTCCGGGCGCTTTCAGAATCAGATCGCGCACAAAGGAAGGAGGCAGTGAGCGATACCCGGACAGCAGAGCGGAGAAGCGGGCAAGCTCCTGCTGGTCGGGCAGTGCAGAGAACAGGAGAAGATAGACGGTTTCTTCAAAGCCATGTCGTTTTTCACTCATGAAGCCCGTCACCAGATCGCGCACGTTGATGCCACGGTAGAACAGTTTTCCTTCGGCGGGGATTTCCTGTCCGTCGGGCGTGATTTCCTTGGACTGAATATCCGAAATTTCGGTAAGACCGGCAATGACGCCGCGGCCTTCGAGATCGCGCAAGCCGCGTTTGACATGATGATCGATGTACATTTGTGGCTGAATGCCATTGTTGCGGTCGGAGCATGCGGCCAGCTCACGGATGTAGGGGGTAATGTCGGAATAGTTGTTGGTCATTGGGAGGCTCCTTTCGTATCGGGATTATGCGGGTTCTGGGAGGTTGTGTCGGCCGTGTCCGTTGCGGAAGAGAGGGAGGGGTCATTCCCGGCATTGCTCTCGGTACAAATGCCGGCGGGGCAGGAAACGGTAGCTTTTTTTTCGAGGAAGCGGAGGACAAAGAAGAGGGCGATCCCGCCGGCTACCATAAGAATCGACCAGAACTGCGACGGGGAGATCCCGCTGACAAAAGAGCCGCGTGCATCCCCGCGCAGATATTCGATGAGAAAGCGGAAAACGCCGTAGCTTACCAGATATACGCTCATATTGTAGCGGAATTTTCTGTGCAGGAGGAGGTAGGAAAGAAGCGCGAAGAAAAGGAAGAGAAAAGCGGCCTCATAGAGCTGGGTAGGATGCACGGGCACGGGCAGATGGGGAAATTTGACGGCAAGAAAGAAATCGGTAGGGATCCCGTAGCAGCAGCCGGCAAAGAAGCAGCCGATGCGCCCGAAGCCGTGTGCGATGGTGATGCAGCAGGGAACGAGATTCAGGATATCGGTGAGGCGCCCGTCGAGGCGGCGGCGGAAGAAGAACCAGACGACCAGAAAGAATGCAGCGCCGCCGATCAGTCCGCCGATGAAGGTGATGCCGCCGGTGATATGGAAGCCTTTTTCCGGGTCACTGATATAGTTGTACAGAGCTTGGAAAAGTGCAGCAGCGCCAAAACCGAAGAGGATAGAGAAAACACCGTTGTAAAAAATGAAGTCAAGAAACTTTTCGGACAGATGCATGCGTCTGCCGAAAGCATAGATCAGCAGGAGGGCGAAGAGAACACCGACAGCGATCATGACACCGTACATATGCACATTCAGGAAAATAGGATCGGGCAACATGGTATATGGTACTCCTTACAAGCGAGTTTTCTATTATTTATTATTATACATGATTTTTGTTGGAATGTAAAGTGTTTTCGGCCGGAAAGCGGCGCGGAAACGGTTCGGAAGCAAAAAAGGCAGCGTCCGACAGTGGGACGCTGCCCCGGAAGGAAAGGCTCAGATACTCTCATGGAAGGTACGGCGTATGACCTCCTGCTGCTGTTCCTTGGAAAGGCGGTGAAAATTGACGGCATAGCCGGAGACGCGGATGGTGAGCATGGGATAGCGTTCGGGATGCTCACTGGCCTCTATCAGCATTTCGCGGTTGAGGACATTGACATTGAGGTGTTGCGCCCCCTGGGCAAAATATCCGTCGAGAATATGCATGAGATTGTCCTCACGCTGCGCTTCGTCTTTTCCGAGCGCTGCGGGAAGGATAGAGAAGGTATTGGAAACGCCGTCCTGGCAGATATTGCGGTACGGGATTTTGGCAACGGAATTGAGGGAGGCGAGAGCACCGGAGGCATCGCGGCCGTGCATGGGATTGGCGCCGGGTGCCAGGGGCTCGCCGCGCTTGCGTCCGTCGGGTGTGGTACCGGTCTTTTTGCCGTACATGACATTGCTTGTGATGGTCAGGGCGGAAAGCGTATGCTTTGCGCCGCGGTACAGACGGTGCTTTTTGAGCTCACCGATAAAATACGTCACGGTTTCGACGGCCAGCTCATCGGCCCGGTCGTCGTCGTTTCCGTACTTGGGGAACCTGCCCACCGTTTCAAAATCGACGGCAATGCCCGCCTCGTTGCGGATGGGTCGTACCCTGGCATAGCGGATGGCGGAGAGGCTGTCGGCAGCGACCGAAAGGCCGGCGACACCGAAGGCCATAAGCCGTTCAGGGTCGGTATCGTGGAGGGCAAGCTGGCTGGCCTCGTAGGCGTATTTGTCATGCATGTAATGAATGACATTGTTGGCCTTGACATAGATGGCGGCGACGGCGCTGAGAACCTTGCGGTAATTTTCCATCACCTGATCGAAATCCAGCACCTCTCCTGTGAGAGGCGGGATCCCGGGAATCACGGTCTGACCGGAAATTTCGTCCACGCCGCCGTTGATGGCGTAGAGCAGGGATTTTGCCAGATTGCAGCGCGCACCGAAGAACTGCATCTGATGTCCGACGCGCATGGCGGAGACACAGCAGGCGATGGCATAGTCATCGCCGTAGACCGGCCGCATGACGTCGTCGTTTTCATATTGAATGGCGTCGGTCTGGATCGAGATGCGGGTGCAGAAGCGTTTGAAGGCCGGAGGGAGTTTTTCGGACCAGAGTACGGTGAGATTGGGCTCGGGAGAGGTGCCGAGATTGATGAGGGTATGGAGGTAGCGGAAGGAATTTTTGGTGACCAGCGGACGTCCGTTGATTCCCATACCGCCGACCGATTCGGTGACCCAGGTGGGATCGCCGCCGAAAAGCTCATTGTAGGCCGGGGTACGCAGATGGCGGATCAGGCGGAGCTTGATGATGAACTGATCGATCAGCTCCTGTGCTTCGGTTTCGGTGAGCAGCCCCGCCTCCATGTCACGCTGAATATAGATGTCGAGGAAGGTGGAGGTACGGCCGAGGGAGGTGGCAGCGCCGTTGTTTTCCTTGGTGCCGGCAAGGTAGGCCATATAGACCGCCTGCACGGCATCGTGCGCGGAGACGGCGGGCTGACGCAGATCGACACCGTATCCGTCCGCCATCCGTTCGATGTCTCCGAGCGCGCGGATCTGCATGGCGAGCTCCTCCCGCAGCCGGATCACAGCCTCGGTCATTTCGCCGCAGAGTGCATCGTAATCCTTTTTCTTTTCTTCGATCAGCCGCGTCGTGCCATAGAGCGCTACGCGGCGGTAATCGCCGATGATCCGGCCGCGTCCGTAGGCATCGGGCAGACCGGTGAGAAGGCCGGCATGGCGCGCAAGGCGCACATCGGCAGGATAGGCGTCAAAGACGCCCTGGTTGTGGGTTTTGCGGTACTCGGAAAAATGCGCTTTGATCTGGGGATCGAGCGTGTAGCCATAGGCTTCCAGACTCTGTTCTGCCATGCGCATCCCGCCGTACAGATTGACCATCCGGCGCAGGGGTGCGTCGGTCTGCAACCCGACGATGACTTCGTTTTCCCGATCGATATAGCCGGGCGCAAAGTTGCAGATGCCGGAGATGCGGTCGGTCGCCACATCGAGCACGCCGCGTTTGAGTTCTTCGGCGAGCAGGGCAAGGCAGCGATCCCAGACTTTCTGTGTTTTTTGTGTGGGGCCGGCGAGGAAGGAATCGTCTCCTTCATAGAGGGTATAGTTTTTCTGTATGAAATCGCGGACGTCGATGGTTTTCTGCCATCTGCCGCCGCGGAAGGGCTTTCTTTCGTGGTTTGTGTTCATGATAGCACTCCTTCTTCAGGTGAAAAATCGGGAAAGAACTGTCTGGCAAGGGCCTGGGTTTTTAGAGGATCCATCGGCGGGGTGTCACCGAGCGGCTCGTCCATACCGAGGGCGGCATATTTATAAGCACCCATGCGGTGGTAGGGGAGCAGCTCGACCTCACGCACCGGAGGGAGCTTTTCGCGGATATAGGTGCGAAGCTGAGCCATATAGTCGGGGGTATCGTTGTAGCCGGGGAGGATAACGGCGCGCACGACCGTAGGACGTGGACAGGCGCGCAGGGCGGCGAGGAAGGCCTCGGTTTCCGCTATGGGGGTGCCGGTCAGGGCAAGATAGCGCCCGGGGTCGGTTTCCTTGACGTCGTACAGGACAAGGTCGGTCAGCGAAAGAATCTCGCGGTAGCGGCCGACGCCGACGCCGGCGGTATCGAGGCAGGTGTGAATGCCTTCTTGTTTACAGAGCGAGAGCATCCGCAGGAGAAAATCGGGTTGCAGCAGCGGTTCACCGCCTGAGAAGGTCACGCCGCCGCCGCTGCGGGAAAAATAAGGACGGAAACGCAGGATTCTGCGGAAGAGCTCCTCCGGCGTGACCGTATCTTTTCCGCCGGGCGCCCAGCTGTCGGGATTATGACAGAAGCGGCAGCGGAGGCGGCAGCCGGCGAAAAAGACCACAAAGCGGATGCCTGGCCCGTCGCGCAGACCCATGGTTTCGACCGAAAGAATGTGTCCTTCCATCCGATCACCTCCCTGCATAGAGAAAAAACACGACCCCCCGGACAAGTGCCCAGACGGTCGGCGATACGCGTCATACTCCCCGTGGTTCCTTCCACTTCCGTCAGTTATATGACGCTTCCATTATATACGGTTTCGCGGCGATTGTCAATAGATATAGCGAAAAAAAAGAAAAAAATACTATATGTTGTGTTTTCGCATGAGCGGACTGTAAAATTGCTGTGGGCGGATTCCGATGCAGACATGGGGAAGCGGACGTAGGAAAGCGGCAGCAAAGAGCCGGACGGAGAGGTGCAAAAGGCAGGGGCGGGAAGGGAAAATCCCGGCGGACCTCACCCAAGGGACCAGCTTCCGATCAGATGGTAAAAGACGCGCGTCATTTCGGTTGGGGATTCATACCAGTCGCGCTTCTGCCATTCGGTGAGGAGCCCGAACAGGCCGTAGGCGTAAAAACGGCGGCGGTAGCAGTCGGCCGGATCCTCGTCGGCCCGGAAGGAGATGATGCGGTAGAACGCCTCATAAATACAGATCTGGAGCCCGGCCTTACACAGCGTTTCCAGGATCTGCCGTATGCCGTAGGTGAAGGCGAAAAAGTCTGCGGCATTGCGCGCGGTATAATTGCCGGCCGTATGGAGAGCGTGTTCATCGGCGTAGCGCTGCCAGAGGAAGAGCAGCTTGCAGGTGAGCGCCTCCTCTTTGGAAGCGAAGTTGCGGAACCAGGTGACACGGCCGACACCGGCCAGATCGGTGATTTCGCGCACGGTGATTTTGGCGGGCGGACGCTCTTCCATGAGACGGAGGAGTGCATCTGCCATACATTCTTTGAGAAAATCGGTGGTTTTTGTTCCACGTCCCATATTTTCCTCCGGAGAAACCATGTTTTCAGGGCGCTTTCTTTTCAATTCCGGCCGGATACGGTGCTGTGCGGCGGCGGAAGACGCCGGGGAGCCCTGCACGGCCGTGCTCTTCCCGGAATGATACTTTTCCGCGGCATAGTACCAGATAACGGGAAGCCTCTTGACAAAAACGGCGGAGTTTGGTATACTGCGAATGATATTTGAGTATCATTCGGATACCGGCGTATTATACCACAGGCAGAGCGGACTGTCAAGAGCGCGTCAGCGCGCGAGAGGAGATAAACATGAAGAGCGAAATTCTGCATCAGAAGATAGAATATCCGGATATGCGTACCTTCATAGAGCGGATCGGAGAGACCTACGCGGGTCGTACGGCCTATTCCTTCCGTCGGAACCCGAAGGACGCGGAGGTGGTGCATGTACGGTACGAGGAGCTGCGTGAGGATGTCCGTGCGTTGGGTACGGCGCTGCTGGCACGTGGGTATGCAGGGAAGCACTGTGCGGTTGTAGGACGTCTCAGCTATGCGTGGGTCTGCTGCTATTATGCGATTATTTCGATCGGCGCGGTACTGGTTCCGCTGGATCGGGACTGGACGGTACCGGAGTTGACGGATACGCTCCGTCATGCGGATGCATCGATGCTTCTGTGCGACGGGGACCTGGCAGAGAACGGAGAAAAAATCTGCGAGACATTGCAGCTTGGCAAGGTGTATCTGCTGGACGGAGAGGGAGAGAACAGCGTAAGCGCGCTGATCCGGGAGGGAAAGGAGGCGCTTGCATCAGGCGATCGCCGCTATTATGAGACGGTGCCGGATCCGGAAGCCATGTCCCTGCTGGTGTTCACGTCGGGAACGACGGGGAAGGGCAAGGGGGTCATGCTGTCACAGCGGGCGGTGATTGAGGATCTGACCGATGTGGTACAGTACATTGATTTCACCGACAAAAGTGTAGGCGTTCTGCCGCCGCACCACACCTACGGTTCCAGTGTGAATATCTTCGGGCACAACTGCATCGGGTGTGAGGTCTACCTGTCGGGCGGACTGCGGTATATTCTGAAAGAGCTGAAGGAACAGAAGCCGGGGCATCTGGTATTGGTACCGCTGTATCTGGAAACCTTCTACCGGAAGATTCTGGCAGGCGTGCGGGAGCAGGGGAAAGAAAAACTGTTTCTGCGTATGATCAAGGCCAGCAATCTTCTGCGGAAGGCCGGCATTGATCTCCGGCGCAAGCTGTTCGCATCGATTCTGAATACGTTCGGGGGCGAGCTGCGCATGATCGTGACCGGGGGAGCGGCCATCAACCAGGAGATCCTGTACCTGTTTGATTCCATCGGCATTTCGGTGCTGAACGGATACGGGATCACGGAGTGCGCGCCGATCATTGCGGTGAACCGTAGCCGGCATGTGGTGCCGGGCAGCGTCGGACCGGTTCTTGACATTGATACGGTCCGGATTGCGGATCCGAATGAGGACGGCGAGGGCGAGATCTGCGTCAAGGGTCCGAATGTGATGCTGGGATACTATAAGGACGAGGCGGCAACGGCGGCGGCCTTTGATGAGGAGGGCTATTTCCGCACCGGTGACTACGGCCGCCTGGATGGGGACGGGATCCTGTATATCACCGGTCGCCTGAAAAACCTGATCATCCTGTCCAACGGAAAGAACGTGTATCCGGAGGAGATCGAGAGCGAATTTGTATCGGTGCCGGGCGTACAGGACATTGTGGTATACGAAGGGCAGAGCCGGCGCGGCAGTATGTACAATACCATAGTGGCGGAGATTTACCCGGACAAAGAATATATTGAAAAGAACGGGATCACGGATATCCGCGCCCACCTGAACCGGTATGTGGAGGACTACAACCGCCGGGCAGTACCGTATAAAAAAATCGGATTGCTGCGCGTGCGGGAAGAGGACTTCCCGAAGAACACCCTGCGCAAGATCATGCGTTTCAAGATGGATATGACCATCGACTGACAGGCCCCCATACGGGAGAAAAAACAGGCGGCACAGCCGGAAGGCGTGTGCCGCCTCTTTTTCCGGCAGTGGGAAAAGGGTTATAATGGGAAAGCTTTTGTGTTAAAATGAACCAATCGTATTATAGATATTGGTGTGGAGGGATAGCATGAACGGGAACAGATGCAGGACGCGACCGATTCCGGTCATACTGGTACGGATGGCAATGTTCCTCCGGTCTGCCCTCCGCGCCGCCATGATTTTCCTTCGGAGCGGAGACGAAACGTCTCCGCTCCTGCTTTTGCGTTCCGCAGGCGGTCTCTTTTACGGCAACACAACAGGAGAATAAAGAAAAAATCCCCGCAATCCTTTACAAAAGCGAAGAAATATGGTATAATAATAGGAGTAAAAAAGAGGAAAGAGCCGCGGGAGCGGCGCGAGGATTCTTGATGAAATGTCCGAGTTGCGGCGCGCAGGACAGCCGCGTGCTGGACAGCCGTCCGGTAGAAGAGGGAAAGAGTATCAAACGCCGCCGGGAATGTCCGGTATGCGGCAGACGTTTCACTACATACGAGATCATCGAAACGGTTCCGATTGCGGTGGTGAAGAAGGACGGGAGCCGGGAGGTGTTTGACGAGCACAAACTGCTCTCGGGAATCATGCGTGCCTGTCAGAAGCGTCCGGTGGATGCCAAGGCAATTGTGAATGAGATTGTCTCCGAGCTGAACAATTCGCTGGTCTCCGAGATCAGCACGCGGGACATCGGGGAACGCGTGATGGAGAAGCTGCGCCAGCTGGACGAGGTATCGTATGTGCGTTTTGCATCGGTATACCGCGAGTTCAAGGATGTGGATACCTTTCTGGAAGAGTTGAAGAGCATGATCCGTTCGCGAAAGAAGCAGTCGGGTCGCGGAAGGAGTGGAAAATGATCCGGAGCATGACGGCATTCGGCCGATCGCTGGTAAAGGAAGAGACCCGCGAGATCGGAGTAGAGATCCGTTCTGTGAATGGCCGCTATCTGGATTGCAGCATACGCCTGCCCCGATCGCTGAACTATCTGGAAGAGAAGGTGAGGCAGGCGGTGGGCGGTGCGGTGACCCGCGGGAAGGTGGACATCAGCATCACGGTGGAGCGGAAGGGCGCCGACACGATGCAAGTGGAGATCGACGAAGATCTGACACGCGCCTATATAGAGGCGTTGTGCGACCTGCGGGACCGGTACGGACTTGCGGACGACATCAGCGTAATGCGGGTAGCATCCGGCGAGGGGATTTTGCGGATGGTCCGGCGAGAGGAGGAGCCGGAGGATATCTGGGAAGGGATCCGTGTGGCGCTGGACGAGGCGCTTTCCGGATACACGGCGATGCGGGAGGCAGAGGGGCGGAAGACCGAGACGGATATCCGTTCCAAGCTTGCGGAGGTGGAGGCGTGTGCCGTGCGGATCGGGGAGCTGTCGCACGAGGATACGGTGGGATACCGTGCGCGCCTTGAGGCCAGACTGCGGGCGATCCTGCGCGACCAGAAGATCGAACCGGATGAGGGACGGATCCTGACCGAGTGCGCTATCTTTGCGGATCGGATCGCAGTGGACGAGGAGCTTGCGCGGCTCAGGAGTCATTTTTCGGCTTTTGATGCGATCTGCCGGGCAGAGGAACCTTCGGGACGAAAGCTGGATTTTCTGTTGCAGGAGATGAACCGGGAGACAAACACGATCGGTTCGAAGGCGGGGAATGCCGCCATTGCCCATCTGGTGGTGGAAATGAAAGCTGCCTTGGAAAAAATCCGGGAACAGGTGCAGAATATAGAGTGAGGAGACGCAGATGAAATTTGTGAATGTGGGATTCGGGAATCTGATAGCGGCGACGCGTGTGATTGCACTTGCCAGTCCGGAATCGGCACCGATCAAGCGGCTGGTGAGCGAGGCCAAGGAGGCAGGGCGTGCGATTGATGTGACCTGCGGCCGGCGGACGCGGACCGTAATCGTAACCGACAGCGACCATGTGATTTTATCAGCGATCCAGACCGAGACGATCGCCAATCGCCTTGGAAGTCCGGAGGACGGCAGCACGGAAGAGGATCCGGAAGAATAACGGCATTCCGCGTGCGAGGAGAAGAGGGCGAAAAGCATGCATTCTCACAGAAAAGTCTATAACATCCAGGAAAAAGGAGAACAGAGGAAATGATAGAACCCACCATAGCGGAACTGACAAAAGGGAAGATCAACCGGTACGAGCTGGTGATCGCCATTGCGAAATGTGCCCGCCTTGTAACAGACGAATATGTGAGCCAGCGGGAACGCGCGGATCGCATGATCGCGAACCGTGAGACCGACAAACCGCTGGCAGCATTGATCAGCCGGGAGTACCGCGATGAGAAGGCGGTGAAGACGGCGATCAACCGTTTTGCAAATGGGACATACCGCATTGTGGAGGGCAGTGTGGACGAGGACGGCGAGGAATAAGAGAGGGAAGAGAGGATTCCCGATGACAGCCAGATATGTCGGTGTGCATCTTCTGGATGCGCCCGGTCAGATTGACCGTCCGTACGACTATTATGTACCGGTATCGCTGGAGGGAGAGGTTCGGATCGGCAGCATTGTAGGGGTGCCGTTCGGAGTAGCAAACCGGCGTTCGTATGCAGTGGTGGTGGAAGTATCTGACCGGAGCATGCAGGAAAAGGTGAAGCCGGTCCAGGCGGTATTGCCCGAACGCTTCTCTTTGACGGAGGAAATGCTCGGGCTTTGCTTTTTTCTGCGGGAGCGTACGCTGTGCACGCTGGGAGAGGCGGTACGCTGTGTTCTGCCGGGAGCGGCTTTTTCCGAAATAGAGGAATATTACGAAGCCATACCGGGGCATGCGGCTACGGAAGCGGAGCGCTATTTGCAGGAACATGGTCGAACCGGCCGTGGGGAACTGATGCAGGTCTGTGGCGTGCCGGGCAGGGAACTGTCGCGCCTGACCGACGCGGGCGCCATCCGGCGCACGTACGAGATCCGGGAGAGCCGTGCCAGGACCGAACAGCGACTGTCTCTTTCGGTGCCTGCGGCAGAGATTCTGGAGGGTCTGAACGGGGGAGAAAAGCAAAAGCGTGCATTGGTGCGGAGCGAGGCGCAGGAGCGGATCCTGCGTGCACTGTGCGCGGAGGAAGCGATGTCGCGGAGCCGGCTGTGCGATCTGACGCATACCAAGCCGGCGCAGGTAGCGGCGCTGGTGCGGCGGGGTCTGCTGACCGTTTCGGAGGAGGAAGTGGTACGGGATCCGTATGCGGATCTGCCGCGCGGCAGCGACCGGAGTGAGATCTGCCTCAGCCGTGCGCAGGAGGAAGCGTACGAGACGCTGCTTTCCCTGTACGGAAAGAAAGAGGCGTGTGCGGCTCTTTTGCATGGAGTGACCGGAAGCGGTAAGACCAAGGTCATGATGAAGCTGATCGACCGGGTGCTTTCGGACGGGAAGCAGGCGATCGTGCTGGTGCCGGAGATCGCGCTGACGCCGCAGACCGTGGGGCTGTTCTGTGCGCGGTACGGATCGCGGGTAGCGGTAGTACATTCCTCACTGAGCGAAGGGGAACGCTTTGACGCATGGCGCCGTGCGGCCGACGGAGCGCTGGACCTGGTGGTAGGAACGCGATCGGCGGTTTTCACGCCGCTCCCGTCGCTGGGCCTTATCGTGATGGACGAAGAGCATGAGCACACCTATAAATCCGAAAGCGACCCGAAATATCATACGCGGGATGTAGCGGCTTACCGGTGCGGTCGATCGGGTGCCCTGCTGCTTCTTTGCTCGGCGACTCCGTCGCTGGAAAGCTATTATCGCGCCGAGCAGGGACGGTATACATTGGTACGCCTGCGTGAACGTTACGGCGGAGCCCGCCTGCCGACGGTGGAAACCGTGGATATGCGGGAGGAACTGCGTGCCGGGAACCGTTCGGTATACAGTGACCGTCTTCTGTCGGCTCTGCAGGAGACGCTTGCGCGGGGCGAGCAGGCCATTCTGCTTCTGAACCGCCGGGGCTACCATACGGCGCTGCACTGCCGGAGCTGCGGCTATGTGTTTTCCTGCCCGCACTGCACATTGCCGATGGCCTATCATACCGACCGCAGCGGCGGAAGCCTTTTCTGTCATGTCTGCGGCACGCGTCTGACGCCTCCCCGTGTATGTTCCGCGTGCGGCAGCGAGCATCTTTCTTATGTCGGATTCGGAACGCAAAAAGCGGAAAGCGAGCTGAAGGCGCTTCTTCCGGAGGCCCGGGTACTGCGTATGGATGCAGATACCACGGCAGGGCGACGCGCCTATGACCGCCTGCTTGGCGAGTTCCGGATGGGGGAGGCGGACATCCTGCTGGGTACGCAGATGGTGGCAAAGGGTCACGATTTCCCGCGTGTCACGCTGGTCGGCGTTCTGCTGGCGGATACCGCTCTGTACGTCAACGATTACCGTGCATCGGAGCGGACCTTTGCGCTTCTGACGCAGGTGATCGGCCGCGCGGGGCGTGCAGACAGCCCTGGCCGTGCGATCATTCAGACCTACGTCCCCGGAAACGAGACGATTCGTCTTGCCTGCCGGCAGGATTATGAAGCCTTTTATGCTTCCGAGATCGCCCTGCGCCGTGCGGCGATGTTTCCGCCGTTCTGCGACATGGTGCTGTTGATGCTGGCTTCATCCTACGAGGATGAACTGCTGCATGCGGCACGGTCGCTGTCGGCGCGGATGTCCGCGCTGGCGCGGGACGACTATCGCGAGATGCCGTTGCAGATTTTCGGCCCATTTGAAGCGAGCGTATACAAAACGGCGGGAAAGTACCGGCTGCGGTTCCTGATGAAGTGCCGGTATGACCGCAGGATGCGGGAATATCTGACCCGCCTGACGGAGGAATTTTTCCGGTCGGCCGGCCGGCATGTGACACTGTCGGTGGACAGCAATCCGGTACAGGCATAAAACGCGAGGAGAAGGAGAAGACTATGGCAATACTGAAAATCATAAAAGAATCGGAGGACGCGGCGTTTCTGCATCGTCGGAGCCGCCCTGTGAGTGAGATCACACCGCGGATACGGACATTGCTGGACGACATGATCGAAACCATGCGTGCGGCGGACGGTTGCGGACTGGCGGCGGTACAGGTGGGAATTCTGCGTCGCGTGGTGGTGATTGAAACCGAGCCGGGGCGCGTGTACGAGCTGATCAATCCGGAAATCATTGCGCGCAAAGGGCGGCAGGAGGAGCCGGAGGGCTGTCTTTCGCTGCCGGGCGAGAGTGGCATCACACGCCGTCCGATGACGGTGACGGTACGCGCACAGGACCGCACGGGCAAGGAATTTGAACTGACGGGCTCGGGTCTTCTGGCCCGTGCGATCTGTCACGAGACCGACCATCTGGACGGGCATCTGTTCACCGAAGTGGTGATCCGTCCGTTGGGGGAGGAAGACGCCGGGAAAGACGGAGACGATGCCTGAGCGCCGGACATGTAAAAAAGCGAAAAAGAACCCCGGCAGGCATTTCCGAACGGCAGACGAGGGGTGTCCCTGTAAAAGGACCGGAGGTGTGACGGATGCGGAAGGCACAGAAGATGAGGAAGAGTAAGGGAGGCGGACGCGTCGCATGAAGCTGATATTTATGGGAACACCGGACCTGGCGGCAGCCTGTCTTTCCGGCCTTCTTGACGGGGGATATACGGTGACGGCGGCAGTAACGCAGGCCGACCGTCCGCGCGGTCGGGGCTACGCGCTGACACCGCCGCCGGTCAAAGAGCTGGCTATGGCACGTGGAATTCCGGTATGGCAGCCGACGGACCTGCGCGCCCCGGAATTTCTTGCACAGATACGGGAGGCGGCACCGGATGCGATCGTGGTGGTGGCATACGGCAGGATTCTGCCGCCCGCATTGCTGGATTGCCCTCGCCTTGGCTGCATCAATCTGCATGCGTCGCTTCTGCCCCGCTACCGGGGTGCGGCACCCATCCAGCGTGCGATCATGAACGGAGAGACCGAGACCGGACTGACCACCATGCATATGGCGGAGGGACTGGATACGGGGGATATGATTCTGAGCGAACGTCTCGCGATCCGACCGGAGGACAATTTCGGAACGCTGCATGACCGGATGGCGGTATGCGGCGGACCGCTTCTTTGCCGGACGCTTGCCATGCTGGCGACGGGGACGGCGCCCCGCCTTGTACAGGACGAGGCAAAGGCGAGTTATGCCGCCAAGATCCGGAAGGAGGATTGCGCGCTGGATTTCCGCCGGTCCGCATCGGAGCTTGACTGCCATATCCGCGGTCTGAGCCCGGCTCCGCTTGCCTTCTGTCACCGACCGGATGGCCGCATGCTGAAAATCCTGCGTGCGGAACCGACGGAGGGGAGCGGGAAGCCCGGGGAGGTGCTGGCACTCTCGGATCGCAGAGAGGGAAGCATTACGGTAGCTTGCGGGACCGGAGCGTTGCGGATCCGCGAGGTGGTTCCGGAGGGCAAGGGCCGCATGCGTGCGGCGGACTATGTCCGCGGACGTCAAATTCGGGAAAAAGAGGTGCTGTACTGATGTTCATTGATCCTTTGTATATTATTTTGGTAATACCGTTTATATTGCTGGCACTGGTAGCGCAGATGATGGTGAGCTCCTCCTTCCGCAAATACAGTGCGCTGCCGACGACCTCCGGCATGAGCGGGTACGACAGTGCGCGGATGGTGCTTGACCGTCATGGATTGCAGCATGTGGCCATTGAAGAAATTCCGGGCAATCTGACCGACCACTTTGATCCGCGGACCAATGTGATCCGTCTGTCCACGGCCGTATATCGAGGCCGGAACGCAGCGGCTGTGGGCGTGGCGGCGCACGAGGCAGGACACGCAGTGCAGTACGCGCAGGAATATGTGCCCATGAAGATCCGTGCCGCCATTATTCCGGCGACGAATATCGGCGCGAATCTGAGCGTGCCGCTGCTTCTGATCGGGATTCTGTTCTCCTATCCGCCGCTGGCGTATGCGGGCGTGCTGGCATTTGCGTTGTCGACGCTGTTTCAGCTGGTGACACTTCCTGTGGAGTTCAATGCGAGCCGGCGTGCGCTGTCGGTGATCGGTGACTGCGGCCGTTTCAGTGAGGAAGAGACGAAAGCATCGCGCAAGGTTCTGCGCGCGGCGGCCATGACGTATGTGGCGGCGTTGGCGGTATCGCTCGCGAACCTTTTGCGACTGATCATTATAGCGGGCGGCGTAGGCCGCCGTCGGGATTGACGGCGCGCCGCCTGGCGCTGATCCTACTGTGCCGGTGGGAGGAAGGCGCCAGATATGCGAATCTTTCTCTTCCGGCATCGGCGGAGACCCTGCCTGAGCAGGAGCACGCCCTGCTGACCGCGCTTTTCTATGGATGCGTGGAGCGCTCGCTGACCCTGGATTACTGCATCGGCCGGATTACCAGAAACCCGGCATCAGCTCTGTCGCTGCATACGCGCAATCTTTTGCGTCTCGGGCTGTTTCAGCTGCTGTTCATGCAGGGGATCCCGGCTTTTGCCGCAGTGAGCGAGACGGTTTCGCTCGGTATGCACACGGGAGAGCGGGCATTGTGCAATGCCGTGCTGCGCACCGCACTGCGCACACCGGACCTGCTCCGTCCGCCGCCGCGGGAAAAGAACCCGGCACGGTATCTCTCGGTGCGGGAGTCCTTTCCGCTGTGGATCGTGCGGCACTTTCTGAATTGCTACGGCGAGGAGGAGTGCGAGCAGATACTGTCGGCGTTCAACCGACCGCCGGCGCTGACCCTGCGCGTCAATACACAGAAGACCGACCGCGAGGCCCTGCTGCGCAAGTGGCAGGAGAACGGAGTAGAAGCTACATACACAACACACGCCCCAACCGGTATACATCTGGCGGCCAGCGTAAACCCGACGCGGCTTCCCGGCTTTGCGGAGGGGGAATTCTTTGTACAGGACGAGGCCTCCCAACTGGCGGTGTCGGCGCTTGGCATAGCGGGGGCGGCAGATGCGCTGGTGGTGGACTGCTGCGCCTGCCCCGGTGGGAAGAGCTTCGGCGCGGCGATCGAGATGCGCGGCTGCGGCAGCCTGTATGCAATGGATCTGCATGCGAGCAAGCTGCCGCTGATCGAGGAGGGGGCTGCGCGCCTCGGACTGCGGAACCTGCATACGTCGCAGCGGGACGGGAGAACACCGGACCCGGCTTTGTGCGGCCGCGCCACCCATGTACTGTGCGATGTCCCGTGCTCCGGGCTCGGCGTATTGGGAAAGAAACCCGATCTTCGTTATCGCCCGGCCGAAGGCCTGGCCGCTCTGCCGAAATTGCAGGGAGAAATTTTGTCAGCCGCAGCGTGCTATCCGCGTGCGGGCGGCGTTCTCTTGTACTCTACCTGCACATTGAATACAGCAGAAAACGAGAGCGTGTGTTCCGAATTTCTCAAAACACATCCGGAGTATCATCCGGAAGACTTTGTTGCCGGAGATCTTGTCTCCGGGAACGGTATGCTGACGCTTCTGCCGCACCGCCATGGCTGTGACGGCTTTTTTATGGCGCGATTCCGGCGGGAAGGGAGAGGAGGAATATGACTGTGCGCGAAGAACACTCCGATCCGTGTGTCACAAACGAAGGAATCACAAACGGCAACACTTCCAATGGCATTGTGCCGTCGGACAAGCCGACGTCCGCCTGGCCGCGGGAGAACAAGCCGGATCTGCTGGGCATGTTTCCGGAAGAACTGGAAGTGCTGATGAAAGCGTATGGCGAGCCGGCTTATCGGGCAAGGCAGATTTTCCCGCTGCTGCACCGCGGCATGGCGCCGGAGCAAATGCAGGTGCTGCCTTTGCGCCTGCGCACGCGCCTTCGTGAGGACACCGTGTATACGCAGCCTGCCGTTGCACGCAAGCTGGTCTCCCGGATCGACGGCACGGTCAAATATCTGCTCCGCCTGCGGGACGGCGCGTGTATTGAGTCGGTCCTGATGCGGTACCGGCATGGGAACACGCTTTGTCTGTCCAGCCAGGTGGGATGCCGGATGGGATGCCGCTTCTGTGCATCTACCATCGGCGGAAAGGAGCGGGATCTTGCCGCTTCGGAATTGCTGGGTCAGATCACAGCGGTGGAACGGGACAGCGGTGAACGCATCTCCAATCTTGTCCTGATGGGGATCGGTGAGCCGCTGGATAACTTCGACAATGTGGTGCGTTTTCTGCATCTTGTCAACCGCCCGGAGGGCCTGTGCATCGGGTATCGCCACATCTCTCTGTCCACCTGTGGTCTTGCAGACCGTATCCGGGACCTTGCCGCGCAGGATCTGCCGATCACCTTGTCGGTATCTCTGCATGCCTCGGATGACGCGACGCGTTCTGCGATCATGCCGGTGAATCGGCGCTACTGCCTTTCGGAACTGATGTCGGCCTGCCGCGCGTACTATCTGCAAACCGGCCGCCGCATATCGTTTGAATATACGCTGATCGCCGGAAGGAACGATACGCCGGCCGATGCCGATGCCCTTTCTGATTTGTTGCACCGTGCATTTGCGGGGACCGGCGCTCCGTTGCATGTGAATCTGATCCGCGTCAATGCGGTGGCCGAAACCGATTGCCGGCGTGGGAGCCGGGAAAGCGTGGCGGCGTTTGCCGAGCGTCTGACCCGCGCGGGCGTGGTGGCGACGGTGCGCCGTCGGCTTGGCGCGGATGTGAACGCCGCCTGCGGACAGCTTCGCCGGCATGCCATGATGCCGGAGAAGGCGTCTTTCGTGCCGGGCGCTGAGCGCCAGTACCCGGATACGGAGAAGGGTGGCAGAGCGGAAGCGGGAAAGGCGGAAGAGCGAAAAGACGTGAAGCCGCCGGTACACCGGAGGCGGGCGTTTCGCAGCAATGCGCGCCCCGACCGCGATGCGGATGTCCGGAGCCAGGAGTCGGAGAAGAACAGAGAAGAGAATGACCGCAGAGCGGAGAACAGGAAAACAGAATGAAACTGTACGGAGCAAGCGATACAGGACTTGTGCGTTCGGAGAATCAGGACGCCTATCGGATAGAGAAGCTGACCGGCCCTGCGGATTATCTCGCTGTGCTGTGCGATGGCATGGGAGGCGCGGCTGGGGGACGGATCGCCTCATGTGTGGCAACAGACGCATTTGTGCGTCGGATAAGAGAGAAGGAGCCGGAGCTGTCGGAAGAAGCGGGGGGGACAGACAGTCTCGCGGTACGCCGTATATTTGCCGATGCGGTATATTATGCCAACCAAAGCGTATTTGAGCAATCCGTACTTACGCCGCAGCTGAAAGGGATGGGAACGACGCTGAGCGCGGCACTGTTTCTCGGTGACCGACTCTTCCTCGCCAACATTGGGGATAGCCGTGCCTATCTGTTCCGGGAGGGACGCCTTGTGCAATTGACCCATGACGATTCGTATGTACAGCAACTGGTGGATGCAGGCCGTCTGACCGAAGGGGAAGCGGCACGGCACCGGGATCGGAATCTGCTGGTACGGGCGCTGGGAACCGAGCCGTATACGGATTTCGGCTTTGAGGAACTGACGCTGGACAGCGGAGACCGGATATTGCTGTGCAGTGACGGCTTGTCGGCCTGCCGGAGTGATCGGGATATTGCAGGATTTCTGCGTCTTGCAGACCCCTGTCGTGAAACGGTAGAGGCGCTGATATGCGCGGCAAAGGATGCGGGAGGCCCGGATAACATCACAGTGATATTGGCGGACATATAGTCGTCGTACGGTTCGGAAGCAGGGGTCGTGTGTTCCGAATAAGAGCAGCAGAGGTACGGAAAGGAACGAATGCAGAAAGGAGCAGCGCATGGAAGACAGGACCGAGGCATGGCTTGGGCGGGTGCTGGATGAGCGCTACCATCTGCAGGAAATCCTGGGCAGCGGCGGCAGTGCGGTGGTTTTCGGTGCGGAGGATCTGTTGCTGCACCGGCGTGTGGCCGTGAAGCTGTTGCGTGCCGGGCGTGCACCGGAGGAAGGTGTGGGTGCATCGGGAGAAAAAAAGGGGAGCATTTCGGAAGAAGCACCCGACAAGGAAGCCGAAGCGGCCCGTCTGAACCGCGCCGCGTTCCTGCGCGAAGCACAGGCGGCTGCGGTCCTTTCCCATCCGAATATTGTTACGGTTTTTGACGCATCCGGAGAAGGGGACGGCACCTATCTTGTCATGGAACGTGTGGACGGGGTATCGCTGGCCAGGCGTTGTGCGGAGAAGGGAGTGATTCCGCTCGCGGAACTGCTGTATGTGGCGCACGGGGTGCTGGAAGCATTGGAGGAAGCACATCGGCACGGCATCGTTCACCGCGACATCAAGCCGGAAAACATTTTGCTGACCGCCTCCGGTGAGGTAAAGGTCACGGATTTCGGGATCGCCAAGATGACCGCGGCCCGGGACACGCTTTCAGGGGGGCGTGTGTTGGGAACGGCGGATACCATCAGCCCGGAGCAGGCATCGGGACGGAATGTGGATGCCCGCAGCGATTTGTATTCGCTGGGTGTTGTGCTGTACCGGATGGCGACAGGACGCTACCCGTTTGAAGCGGAGGATGCGGATACCCTCTCCTTTTTACATGTGACCGAGCGGCCGAAATATCCATCTACCTTCCGGCCGGATATTCCGCCGGGGCTGGAACAGATCATTCTTACCGCACTGGAAAAGAAGCCGGAGAAGCGTTTTCCGGATGCGGAAACCATGCGACATGCGGTGGAGTGCCTGATGCAGAATCCTGGGCGCAGGTTCCGCCGCTTCCGGCAGAGCCGGAGCCGCCACCTGTTTTTGTCTTTTGCGAAACACGGGGCACTGTATCCGGCAGTCGGTGGCATGCTGGCGGCGGTGCTTATGCTGGGGATTTTGTGGCTGACCCTGCCGCCGGATCCGCGTCCGACAGTGACAGTCATGGAAGTTCCGACGATAGAGGGAACGGTTTTTTCATCTGCGGCGTCGCTGGGCCTTGACGGGCGCATTGCCATAGAAATCCAGTACGAGCTGCGCCCGGATCTTCCGGAAGGAACCGTATTGCATCAGGAACCGGCAGGAGGCACATTGCTGAAACTGGACGGAGAAGAGGACGGCGCGACATTGACGCTGACGGTGTCCAGTCACCGCCTGATCTCCTGACGATGTGCGGATCGTTGTATGGCAGGAAAGAGCAGAAGCGCGGGAAGCGTGCACCGGACGGAAAAAGGGAAGCCGAACCTGCAGGCAGATCAAATCAGCGAAAAGGGAAGCGAAGGGAAACAGATGGGAAAGCAGACGGATTGTCTTGTATTGCGCGGCGTAGGCGGCAATTATGAAATGCAGTCGGAGCAGGACGGGCGCCGAATATTCTGCCGTGCGCGTGGAGCGCTGCGCAGAGATGACGGGATCGTCCTGGTGGGGGACCGAGTCACGGTAGAGGAGGACGGGATGGGTGCAGAGGTCATTGCATCGGTGAAGCCGCGCCGCAACCGTCTGATTCGTCCTCCGCTTGCCAATCTGGACGGATTTCTGGTGGTGGCGGCCGTGCGGGATCCGGCACCGATTCTGGATACCGTGGATAAGCTGCTGGTGATCCTGACGCACAACCGGATCCCGGCCACGGTTGTGATTACGAAGGCAGACCTGGACGGTACGGGTGCCGAATCGCTTGCGGATCTGTACCGTCGGGCGGGGTATGCCGCATATGCACTGTCTGCGCAAACGGGGGAAGGATTGGAAGCGTTACGCGCCGAGGTGTCGGGGCGTTTGCAGGGAGGCGGGATACTGGCGCTGGGAGGTGCATCGGGCGTGGGCAAGTCTTCGTTGCTGAACGCACTGTATCCGGCGTTGGGATTGGATACGGGGGCATTGAGCCGGAAGACTGCACGCGGAAAAAACACGACTCGCGCATGTGCGCTTTTTCCGTTGGATGGTGGATATATAGCAGACACACCGGGGTTCAGTCTGTTGGATTTTCTGCGTTTTGACTTTCTTTCCTGCGGGGATTTGGCCGATGCCTTTCCGGAGATTGCGGCGCGGCTTGGCGGGTGTCGATACGGGGATTGCCGTCACATACGGGAGGAGGAGTGTGCCATCCGCCGCGCGGTGGCAGCGGGAGAAATCGCGCAGAGCCGCTATGCCTGCTATTGTAATCTGTATGAACTGTTGCGACAAAAGGAACGAAGTGCCAACGGAGCATCGCCTTCCGCCCGGAATCTTGTATAATCCAATATGTGTTCGGCAGAGGAGGGTAGCGGTACCACATGCGTGAAATCAGACACGCGTAGTGGAACGAGCGTCAGAAAGGTCACGGAGAAAACAGAAAGCCGCGGGAAAAGAGAAAAAATCTCTTGCTTCCCGCGGGGAAATATGGTATAATATATGCGTAAAAGCCTTGCGAGGCAAGTCTTTCGGCTTCGCCTTTGTACGCTTGCGCGTACCGCATATATTGACGGCTTCGCAAAAATGCCATTGCGAGCAAGCATTTTTGCT
>CALWTT010000037.1 GCA_944384545.1 uncultured Clostridia bacterium
GTGAGAATATCGACAGGGGGTCTTGCCGTGAAAAATGATTTTTCGGGGCTTACATCCTTTGAAATCTCAAAAATGCGAAATGACATCTTTATTTTTTTGAAAAACCGAAGAGTCGAAAAAAGCGGAGAAATCTCTCGAAATCTCCGTTTTTCTCTTTTTTTCTCGGTAGGATCTTTTTTGACCGATAATGATGGCAGGGGCACAAAGACTCGAACTCTGGACACGCGGTTTTGGAGACCGCTGCTCTACCAACTGAGCTATACCCCTGTACAACGCACCTATTATAGCATATGAATTCGTGCATTGCAATAGGTTTGCAAACTTTTATGAGAAAAGATTGGTATGGGCTCTGAAAAGCAGAATTCAATCTGCGGAAGAGGAAGCAGAGGGGGCGGTGCCTTTGCCCTGCACATGACGTTTCATTGCTTCAAACGAAATGTCGCTGATATGATGCTCCATACGGCAGGCATCCGCGGCGGCCGTCGCAGGATCCACACCGATCCCGACCAGAAAAGCGGTCAGCAGATTGTGACGCTCATAGATTTTTTCCGCGACCTGTCGTCCCGCGTCGGTCAGATGAAGATGCCCGTCCTCGTCGGCGGAGACGTATCCCCCCGCTTTGAGCAGACCGATGGCGCGGCTGACACTGGGCTTGGAGAAATGCATATACTCTCCCACATCTACGGCGCGCACCGCCTGACGTTTGCGGGACAGGATCAGAATGGTTTCCAGATACATTTCACCGGATTCCTGCAAATGCATAATGACCTCCTATAGGATGAAAACATACATGTTTGCTACCTTATATACGAACAGTATAGCACAGGCGCGGCAGGAAAGCAAGAGGGAGGAGTATAGCGTCCTTGTCCCGCGATGCTATAAAAAATTTTCAAAAACGGTTGACAAATCCTTCCTGCACTGCTATAATGATAGTGTAGTTAGCATATGCTAACTCAATAGATCCGGAAAAGCGAACATCCGAAAGGAGAACAGAGAATGATGCCGCTGACCTTGGCGAATATCGGGGAAGAAAACATCATCAGACGGATCGGGGGAACCCCGGAGATGCGGATGCATCTTGGGGATCTGGGATTTACGGCAGGGGGTCGGGTGACGGTACTGAGCCGGCTGGGCGGAGATCTGATCGTGCAGGTACGGGAATCCCGTATTGCCATCAGCTGGGAAACGGCGCAGAAGATCCTGGTGTGAGAGACAACCCGTATAAAATCGGACAGAAAGGAATATATATGAAAACGCTGAGAGACATGAAGATCGGAGAAAGTGCAACCGTGCTGCGTCTTCACGGGGAAGGAGCGGTGAAGCGGCGGATCATGGATATGGGGATCACGCGCGGTGTGGAGATCCGTGTGCGGAAGGTGGCGCCACTGGGCGATCCGCTGGAACTGACGGTGCGCGGATATGAACTGTCGATCCGCAAGGCAGATGCAGAGATGGTTGAGGTGGAGTAACACCGGGGGGCTCAGCCCCCCGCTTTTGAGGCGGAGAGTTAGCATATGCTTACTTGAAAAAGAGAGAGAGAGGAAACAATGGACATTCGCATCGCGCTGGCGGGGAATCCAAACAGCGGTAAGACCACGCTGTTCAACGCGCTGACCGGCTCCAATCAGTTTGTAGGGAACTGGCCTGGGGTAACGGTGGAGAAGAAGGAAGGACGGCTTCGGCGGTATACCGGCGTCATCGTGACGGATCTGCCGGGGATATATTCGCTGTCGCCATACACGCTGGAAGAGGTGGTGGCGCGGAATTATCTGATCGGAGAACGTCCGGACGCCATTCTGAACATTGTGGACGGAACCAATCTGGAAAGGAATCTGTATCTGACGACGCAGCTTTCGGAGCTGGGGATTCCGATGGTGGTGGCGATCAATATGATGGATGCCGTGGAGCGGAACGGGGACAAGATCCGGAAAGAGGAACTGGAAAAGGTACTGGGATGCCGTGTGGTAGAGATTTCGGCACTGAAGGGGAAGGGACTTACCGAAGCGGCAGAAGCGGCGGTAGAGGCAGCTCGCACCGGAAAAGCGCCGGCGCCGCCGCGCTTTTCCGGACCGGTGGAATCTGCCCTTGCGCGTATTGCGAAGGCGGTGCCGGAGCATGTCCCGGCAGAGCAGCGGCGTTGGTATGCCGTCAAGCTGTTCGAGCGGGATGCGAAAGTCCTTGCAGAAGCAAAAATTCCGGCAGACGCCCGTGCACAGATCGAGCAGGAGATCGCGGCGGTCGAAAAAGAACAGGACGACGATGCAGAGAGCATCATCACCAATGAACGTTACAGCTACATAACCGTCTGGATCAGACAGTGCTACCGGAAGGGGAAAAACAGCGGTATGACGGTATCCGACCGGATCGACCGCGTGGTGACAAACCGGTATGCGGCACTTCCGATTTTTGCGCTGATCATGTTTCTTGTATATTACCTGGCAGTGAGTACGGTAGGGACATGGATGACCGACTGGACCAATGACGGTTTGTTCGGGGACGGATATCATCTGTTCGGAATCGGAGACGGCGCGTATACGGAAGCGGCGGACGAATATGCAGCAGATACCTTGTTTACGGACGCATTGTACGCACAGCTTCGTGCGGCGGAGGCAGCGGGGGTGACGGGCGCATCTGCGCTTCGTGCGGCGGCAGAGAGCGGGAGGTATGCGGACTTTGCGGCGGCGATGGACAGCTATGCCGATGCGCTGACGGCGGCAGGGTATGACCTGTCTCTGACTCAGGCGCAGATGGAAGAGGCGCCATCCCCGGAGGCGTACGGTATATGGGTGCCCGGTATTCCGGTATGGATCGGGGAGGGACTGGAGGCGATCCGGTGTGCGGATTGGCTGAGCAGTCTGATCCTGGACGGCATTGTGGCCGGAGTGGGTGCGGTTCTCGGTTTTCTTCCGCAGATGCTGGTACTGTTCCTGTTGCTGGCGTTTCTGGAGGCCTGCGGCTATATGGCCCGCATCGCCTTTGTGATGGACAGAATCTTCCGCAAATTCGGCCTGTCCGGAAAATCCTTTATTCCGATGTTGATCGGAACCGGCTGCGGGGTACCGGGCATCATGGCGTCGCGTACCATTGAAAACGAGCGGGACCGTCGCATGACGATCATGACGACGACCTTTATTCCGTGCGGCGCCAAACTGCCGATCATTGCCCTGATCAGTTCCGCGCTGTTCGGCGGTGCCTGGTGGGTGGCGCCGAGCGCGTATTTTGCCGGGGTGGCGGCCATTGTGATCTCGGGGATCCTTCTGAAAAAGACGCGGATGTTTTCGGGAGATCCGGCACCGTTTGTCATGGAACTGCCGGCTTATCACTGGCCGACGGCGGGGAACCTGCTGCGTTCGGTGTGGGAGCGCGGAAGCTCGTTTCTGCGGAAGGCGGGTACCGTCATATTGCTGGCGTCGGTCGTGGTCTGGGCCGGATCGGTGTTCGGGATAAAAGACGGTGCGCCGGTCTTTCATACCGAGCTGGAACTGGAGCACAGTTTTCTTGGTCTGCTTGGCACTGCGCTCGCCCCGGTTTTTGCCCCGCTTGGGTTCGGGAGCATCAAAGCAACGGTCGCTACCTTTATGGGGCTTGTGGCCAAGGAAGAAGTGGTAGGCGTTTTCGGGGTGCTGGATTTTGAGGGGATGACACGGCTTTCGGCATATTCCTTCCTGCTGTTCAACCTGCTGTGTGCGCCCTGCTTTGCGGCGATCGGCGCGATACGGCGTGAGATGAATTCGGCCCGCTGGACCTGGTTTGCCATCGGGTACCAGTGCGGATTCGCCTATGCGGTGTCGCTGACGGTTTACCAGCTCGGCATGCTTTTCTCCGGCAGCGCAAACGCATGGGGTGTGCTGGCAGCACTTGTGGTTATGGGATATGGGATGTATATGCTGTTCAGAAGCCCGGAACGGTTGCCATCAGACGGAAGGCAGGCGCGGATTGGACAGAAAGAAGGAGGAACGGCGAAAAATGCATGAATTTCTATATGCGCACGGAGGAACTATATTGGTTGGCGCTCTGGTAGCAGGAATGATCGTATGGATTCTTTTCCGCGGGATCCGGCGCAGGAAGCAGGGAAAGCGCGGATGCGGTTGTAGCTGCTCCGGCTGTGGTCTGTGTGAGGGGCATTGCCCTTCCCGGAAAGAGTAATGCAGATTCGGCTTCGCCGCGCACACCCACAACCGGTGTGCGCGGCGAAAGTTTTGCTGTACGCAGAGAAATAACGGTATAAAAGCCGGGAAAGGGGTGCATACTGGAAACTATAAGGACAGGCGTCCTATTATGGAAAGCGGAGGTATCCCGATGAGTCCCAAAGAATTGCTGTATATTGAAGATGCCCTTGGGCATGTGACATTTCTGCAAACGAAATGTCGTGAGACCGCCATGCAGCTGCAGGATGCGGAATTGAAGACGCAGGTGGAGCAGATGGCGCAGAAGCAGGGAGAGCTGTTTGCGAAGTTTTACAGTCTGGTGTAAGGTAAGGAGAAAAAAAGATGGACGATAAGAATCTGATGGAGAATCTGCTGCTGGTGGAGAAGGGAGCCTGCGATCTGTTCATGCACGGCACCATAGAATCCGGGACGGCGAATGTGCGGAGTGCCTTTGACAGCGCACTGACCGAGAGCCTGAAAATGCAGGAGGAGCTGTACCGGAAGATGTCTGCCAAGGGCTGGTATCCCAGCGAGCAGGCAGAGACGCAGAAGGTGGAAAAGGTGCGGCAGAAATTTTCTGCGCAGTAAAAAAGGCAGCGAAGCACAGACAGGAAAAGCAGAAAGATGCACAAAAAATCCCGCCCGGAGCTGAGAAGTCTCCGGGCGGGATTTTTCAGGTAACCTTTGCAAGTTTTTGCAGGAAGAATTGCCGGTTTCCGAGCAAACGAGCATCCTTCGGAGAGAGGGCAATCGCATCATCGACGGCGTTGAGGGCATCGGAGAGAGCACCGGTATAGTAGTAAGCCAGGGAAGCCAGATCATAGGGCAGGCTGCCCCATGCGTCTGCCTCGGAGATATAGATGGGCGGCCTGTTCTGTATTCTGAGGGCGGATCGGACGAGAAAAAGTACGCCGTACCAATCCTGCTCGGCATAGAGCATTTTGGCGAAATCGATATAGGGTTCGCGCAGGTTTGGGGCTTCGGCAATGCTTCTGTGATACCAGACGCGTGCGAGATCTTTTTGCCCTTTCTGCAGATAGGAAAAGGCGAGGAAGCGCATGGAGGCGGCGCGTTCCTCACGCCAGGTGGCCTGCGGCATATCCAGGTGCTGCAGCAGTGTGCGGATACAGTCATCCCATCGTCCGCGGAACATATATTCACGTCCGAGGTAATGGACATTGCGGTCGTCCTGCGGATATTCCCGGACGGCGAGCTCGAGCAAAGGGAGGTACTGTGCGCGGGATTTGGAAGGGTCGGCATGGTGATTGAGCTGAACCCCGACGGCACACACCGAGCGGCAGGGGCGGTCTGGTAAAAATTCCAGCACTTCATGCACGGGATATTTCCAGCGGAAGCCGTGCCGCGCGTGAATTTTGTCCAGGAAAAAGACACAGCCCTCAGAGCCGTCCTCACGGAAATTCCAGGTATAGCGATAACTGGCCCGATCGGTATCGGGTGTCCATGCCTGTTCGAGCTTTTGGCGCCAGCCGGGGGTGAAGCGTTCGTCCAGGTCCACACAGACGCAGATATCCGCATCATCGGGAACAAGAGCGAGGGATCGGTTGCGCGCGGTGTCAAAGCGCCAGGGCTGAATGCATTCCTGATATACCTGTGCGCCGAGGCTGCGCAGACGCTCGACGGAACCGTCTGTCGATCCGGTATCGAGAACGATGACCGCATCGGCCTCGCGCATGGATTCCATGAAGGGCACGGCGAAGGCTTCTTCATTTTTGCAGATGGCATAGACGCAAACTTTATAGGAGGGCATGACAAGAAACTCCTTTCGGAACACACGGGCGGAAGAAAGGGGTATTTCCGGAATGGAAATACCCCTTGGCATCAGGAAATGTCACCGATTTTCTGAATGGTAACCCCGATGTCGCTGTACAGGACGGTACCGCCCTGCTGAACGATTTGCAGGGTAGAAGGGGCGGTAGTGACGGGCACAATCTGCGAGAAGGCAATGTTCGCCGTCTCGTTTTTGGAGAGAAGACTGTGCCGTGCTGCGGCGCCCGAAATTGGCGTACCATTTTGTTGCAGATAGAGCAGAACAGAAAGCGGGAGAGAGGCGGTTGTAGCAGGGGAAAAGGTTCCGTAGAAGGAAACATTGTAATAACCAGGCGTCTGTATCGTGAGGTTCGCAGAGGAGGTGGTGTGCGAAACAGAAGAGCCGTTGGAGGCGCCATTTCTGTCGAAGATGAGAGGACTGCCAGACGTTCCGGATTGAGCGGGTGTGGAATACGCATTGAGAAAGTCGGGAGGATTGGTGTTGCCCGGCTGTCCGCTGGGGATAACAAAATCCAGAATGGAATTTTGCGCAGTGCCGCTGTTGGTTACCGTAGCTGGGGTACCGGGGTCTCCGGTTTTCACCGTACCGATGGCAACGGTAGCAGCGGTACCGTCTTCTC
>CALWTT010000038.1 GCA_944384545.1 uncultured Clostridia bacterium
TTTCTTTGCAAAGCAGCACGCAAAAAAATAGCAGCGGGACGGGGAAAGCCCTTGCAATTTTCCGACAGGTATATTATAATAAGCGTAATAGTACGGATAAGACGAGGAATGGACGGAAACCGCGTCCGAAATGCGTACCGGTCGGAGAATCTTCCGGACGGTGCAGAAGCGGAGCGCGTTTTGCCGGATCGGAAAGGAGCGCGAACCGTGCAGGAAAAAATTCTGGTAGCCGGAGCGACCGATATGAATCTGACGCTGCCCATGCGGAGCGTGCCGCCAGCGGGCAGCGATGTGACCGAGGACGGCAAGCCGCATTACACGGCAGGTGGAGGTGGCGCGGCATCGGCGGTGGCGCTGGCAAAGCTGGGTGCAGCACCGGTGCTTCTTTCGCGTGTGGGCGCGGATGTACACGGCAGACGTCTGCTTCGCCTGTACGGTGAGGTAGGGGTGGATGGACGATTTGTATCGACCGACCCGCGGGCGGCGACCGGACTGCGCATCATTCTGCGGGAGGCAGGAGGGGACAGGCGGACGGTGTATTACCCCGGAGCCAACCGGGAATTTCCGCTGATGCAGGCGGAGCAGGCCATTGTGGAAACCGGGCCGTGCGGCGTGTTTCTTCCGATGGATCTTGCGCCGGATGTGACGGTGAATCTATCCCGCCTGTGTGCCTCGTACGGCTTGCCACTGTTTCTGGACGCGACGGGGATCCCGGCGGATTTTCCCCTGGCTTCCCTGGGTCGTGCGGAAATCTTCTGCCCGGATGACCGGGAGGCGTATGCGATCACAGGCACCTATCCCGTGGGGTCGGACAGTTGTCTGAAAGCGGCGGTCGAGTTGGAAAAACGTGTAAAGGCGCGCTATTACGTCATCCGGCTGGGCGAACGCGGTCTGTTTTTGTATGACGGTCGGTACTGTCATATGATTCCGGGCTTCGGTGTACGGATGCCGGAGGGGGCGCCGCTATGCGGCACGCTGAGCGCGGTGCTTTCGCTTGGCTATCTGCGTTCGGGCGGGGATGTGATGGCCGCCTGCCGGTATGCGCTGGGCTATCATGCGCTTTTGCTCCGGAATGCGGCGGTGCCGGGATATCTGCCGGAGGACGACGAGGTCCGGGAATTTGTGCGGACGCACTGAGACGGGAAGGGGAGGAAAGGAGTCGGCATGGCAAATTACAACACCCGCGAGTTCGGATATGCATCGAGCGACGGGAAAAATCATATTGCGGCATACCTGTTCACACCAGCGGAGCGGACACCCACCGCGGTGATCCAGCTGGTGCACGGCATGTGTGAATATACCGGTCGGTACGGCGCGCTGATCGATGCGCTGACCGGTGCGGGCTATGCGGTCTGCGGCAACGACCACCTGGGGCATGGTCACACGGCGCGGCACAGCGAGGATCTGGGGTATTTCGCGTCGGAGGATGGGGCGGATACGCTGGTGACCGATGTGCATAAACTGACACTTCTGATGCGGTCGCAGTTCAAGGGAGCGCCGCTGATTCTGATCGGACACAGCATGGGCTCCTTTCTGAGCCGGCTTTCCTGCATCAGTTACTACCGTGACATCGACGGCGCGGTATTCCTGGGTACGGGAAACAGCCGTGTGGGCGCCATGCTCGGCCGTATCGCCGCGCAATGGGTTATCCGCCGGAAGGGGGCGCGTTACCGCAGCCCGGGGCTGACCAGGCTGACCTTCGGCCGGTATAACCACCGCACGGGAGGAGACTCTTTGGGCTATGAGTGGCTGACGCGGGACGATGAGGCGGTATGTGCCTATTGTGTGGATCCGTACTGCAATTTCACCTTTACGGCATCGGCATATGCGGATCTGTTTTCGATGGTGGAGCGCTGTTCCTCGCCCTCCTGGGCAAAGGCCTATCCGAAAAGCCTTCCGACCCTGATCGCCTCGGGGGATGCGGATCCTGTCGGTGCATACGGAAAAGGGCCGCAGGCGGTATATAACCGTCTTTTGGCGGCCGGTGCCAGTGATGTCAAACTCAAACTGTACGAGGGCGCGCGCCACGAGCTGCAAAACGAATGGCACCGGGAGGTGTTTTTCGGGGATCTGCTTGCATGGTTGAAGGAAAGATACTGACACTTCTTCCGGCGGTGGTCGGCCCGACCGCGTCGGGCAAGACGGCGCTGTCGCTGGCGCTGGGGCGCCGGCTCGGATGCGAGATTGTCTGTTGCGATTCCATGCAGATCTACCGTGGCATGGACATCGGAACGGCAAAGCCGGACGCGGCAGAGCGTGCGGTCCTTCCGCATCATATGCTGGATCTGGTTCCGCCCGGAACCCCGTACAGCGCGGCGGACTACGCGCGCGACGCACTTGCGTGCATCCGCGAGATCCTGTCGCGCGGCCGTCTTCCGCTTCTGTGCGGCGGGACCGGACTGTACCTTTCCGCCCTGCGCCGCGGCGCGGCGCCGTCCTCTCCGGTTCCGGGGGATCCGGCGCTGCGGGAGGCCCTGCGCCGCCGCGCCGCGGAGCCGGGCGGTGCCGATGCGCTGTATGCCGAGCTGGCAGCAGTGGATCCGGTATCCGCGCAAGCGACGCATCCGAACAACCTCCGCCGCGTGATCCGCGCCCTGGAGGTCTACCGCAAGAGCGGAAAGCCCAAGAGCGAGTGGGACCGGCTCTCCCGCGCGGCAGAGCAGGCGGTGCCGGTCCTTCCGATCGGGATCCGCTATGCCGACCGTGCCCTTCTTGCCGACCGCATTGCAGCGCGCGTACGCAGTATGCTGCATGCGGGACTTGCGGAGGAGGTGTCGCGTCTGCTGGCGGACGGTGCGCTGTCCGATGGCAGCACGGCGGCTCAGGCGATCGGATACAAAGAGCTTCTCCCCTATCTGCGCGGGCAGTGTACGCTTTCGGAGGCGGAGGAAGAACTGACGACGGCAACGCGGCGCTACGCAAAGCGGCAGATGACCTGGTTCGGAGCGGATCCGACGGTACGCTGGCTGACGGCGGACCGGGAGGACGGGACCCTGCGTCCGACCGAGGCCCTGGCCGAGGAGGCCGAGTCACTCTACCGCGCGGCCGTGCGGGAATGGCAGACGGCCGGCGTCGTACACGCATAGGAGCGGTATCGCCTAAACTCTGTTGTGGGCCACCAAATTGGACGGCCGGCGTCGTGCACGCATAGGAGCGGTATCGGCTATGCCGGTGCGCCGCTCCGCTATTCCAGATCTGTACAAAATAAAGATTACATAAAGGAGACCAACATGAAAGCAAACGAACTGATTGCCCGCCTTCGCGAGGGGGCACTGAAGAAGTACGAGAACCTGTACGGAGATCAGGTGGATTTCCAGACCGGCCGGTACATCCGGGCAATTGAGGAATTTACGGCCCTGTACGGAGCGGATCGCGACGTATGTCTGTTTTCGGTCCCCGGCCGGACGGAAGTGTGCGGGAACCACACCGACCACAACCATGGACGGGTATTGGCGGCAGCCATTGACCGTGACGTGATCGCGGTGGCGGCGCGGAGTGACGAGGCGGTAGTGCGGGTACGGAGCGAGGGGTATCCGGAGGACCGGGTGGCGCTTGCGGAGTGCGAGGATCCGTCGAAGCAGACGGCATTCAAGTCCTCGGCGCTGGTGGCGGGAATGTGCGGCGGTTTCCGGCGCAACGGTTACGCCATCGGCGGCTTCGACGCCTACACGACCTCCCGCGTCCTGAAGGGCTCCGGCCTTTCCTCGTCGGCGGCCTTTGAGGTCATGGTCGGAAACATCCTGAACCATCTGTATAACAATGGCAAGGTTCCGAACGAGGAGATCGCCAAGGTAGCGCAGTATGCGGAGAACGTGTATTTCGGTAAGCCCTGCGGTCTGATGGATCAGATGGCCTGCGCGGTGGGCGGCTTTGTCTATATCGATTTCCAGGACCCGAAGAACCCTGTGATTGATCCCATCGATTTTTCGCTGACCGAGCGCGGCTACCGTCTGTGCATTGTGAACACGGGAGGCAATCATGCGAATCTGAATGCAGACTATGCGTCGGTGCCGCAGGAGATGAAGAGTGTGGCAGCGGCCATGGGGCAGGAGGTCCTGCGCGGCATCACGGAGGAGGCGCTCGTTGCAAAGATCCCGGCACTGCGCGGAAAGGTGGGCGACCGTGCAATTCTGCGCGCTTTGCACTTTATCCGGGAAAACGAGCGCGTGGCAACGGTTGCGGCCGCGCTGAAAGAAGGACGTACTGCGGATTTTCTGGCCGGCATCTGCGCGTCGGGAGATTCCAGCTTCAAATATCTGCAGAATGTGTATACAACGCTGAATGTGGAGGAACAGGGTCTGTCGCTCGCGCTGGCAGTGACCGAGGGCGCGCTGGCGGGTAAGGACTGCGCATGGCGCGTACACGGCGGCGGCTTTGCGGGGACGATCCAGGTCTTTGTGAAGCAGGAGCTTGCGGCGGATTTCTGCCGTTTGCAGGACAGCATATTCGGTAAGGATGCGGCCATGCTGCTGAGCATTCGCCCGGCGGGGGCCATTGAAATTAAGCTGTAAGGCACCGCAAGAAAAGATACGGGAGAAAAAGGATGGCAACAAAAAAAGCGGCGGTACAGCCGGCTCCGCAGAATGCGGCGCAGGACAGGAAAGCGGCGCTGGAAACGGCGATTGCGCGCATTGAACGGAGCATGGGCAAAGGAACGATCATGAAACTCGGGGATGCGGCGGGCATGAATGTGAGCGCGGTGTCTACGGGCTCCCTGACGCTGGATATGGCGTTGGGGATCGGGGGCGTACCGCGGGGTCGCATTATCGAGATTTACGGTCCGGAATCGTCGGGTAAGACGACGGTGGCACTGCATGTGGTGGCAGAGGTGCAGAAGACGGGAGGAGAGGCGGCGTTCATTGACGCGGAGCATGCCCTGGACCCGATCTATGCCAAGCATCTGGGCGTGGACATCAACAATCTGCTGGTATCGCAGCCGGACAGCGGAGAGCAGGCTCTGGAAATTGCGGAGGCGCTGGTCCGTTCGGGCGCGATTGACGTGATCGTGGTGGACTCGGTGGCGGCGCTGGTTCCGCAGCAGGAGATCGACGGGGACATGGGGGCCTCGCATGTAGGGCTGCAGGCGCGTCTGATGTCGCAGGCGATGCGGAAGCTGTCGGGTGCGATCGCCAAGACCAACTGCCTTGTGATCTTCATCAACCAGCTGCGCGAGAAGGTGGGTGTGGTATACGGGAACCCGGAGGTGACGACGGGCGGCCGTGCCCTGAAGTTCTATGCGTCGGTCCGCATCGAGATCCGTAAGACCGAGAGCCTGAAAAACGGGAGCGAGGTATACGGGAACCGAGTCAAGTGCAAAGTGGTCAAGAACAAGGTGGCCCCGCCCTTCAAGACAGCGGAATTTGATATTCTGTACGGAAAAGGCATATCGAAGATCGGTGAGATTCTGGATATCGGGGTATTGCTGGGGATCGTGGAGAAATCCGGCGCATGGTTTTCCTATAACGGGAACCGGATCGGGCAGGGCAAGGACAATGCCCGGCGCACATTGGAGAGCGATCCGGCCATGATGGCGGAGATTGAGCAGAAGATCCGGGAGATGGCAAAGGATACCGATGTGAGTGAGCAGTTCGAGATGGAGAACGAGGAAGAGCTCGACATCCGGGATTTTGACGCGGGAGAGGACGGCGAATAAGCATGGCTGCGACGCTGGTCGGGTATACAGAGGACACGGCGGGAGACCGTGTGTGTCTCGCGGTGTCGGAGCCGGACGCGGAAGGCAGGCCGCACCGCCGCCGCTATTACACCGACCGCGCAGGCTATGCACAGCTTGGCTGCCCTGTGTCGGGCAGCCCGCTTTCCCCGGAGGCAATGGCCATGCTGGAGCGGGCGGATCGGCGCGTGCGCGCGGTGGCGGCGGCCGTGCGGCTGCTCGCCTACGGCGACAACAGTCGTTTGGCTCTCGGCCGCAAGCTGCGGCAGAAAGGCCATGACCGCGAGAGCACAGAGGCGGCACTTGCCGAGATGGAAGCGCGCGGATACCTGCGTGAGGCGGAGCAGGCAGCCCGCTATGCCGCCGCCGCCGTGCAGAGAAAGTGCTGGGGGCGTCGCCGCGTTCTTTTCGCCCTGCTCGGAAAGGGATATACGCGCGCGGTGGCGCTGTCGGCGATCGCAAGTGCGGAGGCGGCCGGGGAAATCGATTTTGCAGCGGCAAAGGCTCGTCTTCTCGCCGACAGACTCCCGCCGGACGCCGACGCCGAGACCCGACGCGCCCTGCTGTACCGCTACGGATACGGGGGCGGAGAGGAACCCTGATCCGGCGGCACTTCCGGAGAAAAGGAAAACAGGGGCCTGTATAGGCCCCTTCTTTTTGTACCTTCCTTGTTTGGGGATCTCCGTGTGTCGCGAAAAGGTTTTTCGTCGCGCTTTCCCGCTGCTCCTGCTTCTGTCCCGGTGTAGTCGCTTCTTCTTTTTGCCCCCCTGCCCGTGTGTTCCGAAGCACGGCGCTTTCTCCCACTTTGCCGCAGCGGCAAAGCGGGCTTTTTGTTCCCGGGGAACCCGGCGCGCCTTCCTCTTTGCCTTTCCGAAGACGGGAGGCAATGGGTTGTCTGCGATGCGGGAGCGTATCTGTCTGCCTGCGTGTAAAACTTTTGCTCCGGCGGACAGAACAGCACTTCTTGACGGCAGATGCTTTCCGTGCTATAATATGTCTGTTATATTTTTGCGGTTTTTCTGTACCGGAATGGCCGGGGATTTCTATGGCGGCAAAGAGCCGCACCGGGCAACGGGTGCATGCCGCCCCGTTGCCGACCGAACGCGCCGGAAAGACCGGCGGAAAATACCGATGGAAAAAGCAGATGAAAAACCACCGGGCACGCGGCATCCCGAAGGTGTGCGCGCGATGCGGAAAGGAGAATGCATGCAGGATATCCGCGGCAGTGATCTGCCGACGCCTGCCGCATTGGCGTATCTCGGCGATGCGGTGCACGGCCTGCTGGTACGGGAAATGCTGGTGGCGCGCGGATATGCGCAGGCAGGCCGTTTGCATGAAGCGGCGGCAGCGTATGTAACCGCGCAGGCGCAGGCGGTACAGGCGGAGCGGATCCTTCCGCTGCTGACCGGGAGTGAGGCGGATCTTTACCGCCGCGCATACAATTCCGGCCATCTGAACCGCCCCCGCCATGTTGCCGTGGCGGACTATCGTGCGGCGACCGGCTGGGAAGCGGTGCTCGGTGCGCTCTGGTATCTGGGCGAAACCGACCGCGCCCGGAAGCTTTTTTCCCGTGCCACAGAAGAGCAGAGTGAACCCGAAGAAAAGGCCGGGGCATCGGACGGCGGGGAGATATGATCGTCGCTCCGGCCGGCGGCACAGGCCCCGGTCGGGCGGATGCCGCACGCGGACAGGCCTGTTTGCGCCGGCAACCCTGCCTGCCCTTTGCGCCGGCGGGCCTGTTTATGGCAGAGGCGTCTGCCCCCGTCTCCCGAAAGACAGGGTTCCGTCTTTGGATCGTGGCGCCCTGCGCCGTTAAAGATACGCCGCAGCGGGAACTTCGGACGCCGGCAGGAGCCGGCCATATCTGTCATGTTTTCCCAACACATGAGAACTGCATCCCCGTCTGTGCGGGGAGGACTGGTACGTGCAACATTTATCAGAGGAAAGCGGACACAGTCCCGTTTGTGCAGGAGGACGATGTTGCTGTACGGATCAATCAAACACCGGCCGGGAGGCCGGAAAAGGACGGAGAAACAAAATGATACAGAAAATCAAAGGAACCATGGATATTCTGCCGGAGGAGACCGTACTGTTCCGGCAGCTGGAGCGTGTCATGCGTGAGGAAGCGGAGCGGTATGGCTTCGGCGAGATCCGGACGCCGACGATCGAGTGGACCGACCTGTTCGTGCGGGGCGTGGGGGATACGACCGATGTCGTGCAGAAGGAAATGTACAGCTTTCCTGACCGGGATGAAAGCCGCAGCATATCGCTCCGCCCGGAGGGGACCGCATCGGTGGTCCGTGCGCTGATCGAGAACGGAAAATGCAATGACACGATGCCGCAGAAATACTATTATCTGATCAATTGCTTCCGTCACGAGAAGCCGCAGGCCGGCCGTTCGCGGGAATTTTTCCAGTTCGGGGCGGAGATGTTCGGCGCGGCAACCCCGGTCGCGGATGGGACGGTGATCGCGTTGGCGGCGGCGGTATTGCGCCGACTCGGCCTGCGGCAGGTATCGCTGCATATCAATTCCATCGGATGCCGGCATTGTCGTCCTGCCTACCGTGCAGCGCTGGTCGAACATTTTTCCCGGCATGCGGATCAGCTATGCGATACCTGCCGTACCCGCCTGGAACGGAATCCGCTGCGCCTGCTCGACTGTAAGAACCCCTCCTGCGCTGCATTGGCGGCGACGGCGCCGCGCACGGTGGATTTTCTGTGTCCGGACTGCGCGGCTCACTTCGGGAGCCTGCGTTCGGTTCTGGATCGGATGGAGATTCCGCACACCGTCGACCCCGGCATTGTACGCGGGCTGGATTACTATACGCGCACGGTCTTTGAATTTGTGGCGGAGGGAATCGGAGCGCAGTCCACGGTATGCGGCGGGGGGCGGTATGACGGTCTTGTCGGCTCGCTTGGCGGGCCGGACCTGCCGGGGATCGGATTCGGGATGGGGATCACCCGAGTGATCCTTGCCCTGCGCGCGGAGGGGATTCTTCCGCCGCCGCAGCCGGCTCCCCGCCTGTATATAGCGGCGCTGGGTGCATCGGCCGCGGAGGGCGCGGCGGGGATTGTGGAGCGCCTGCGGCGCGTGGGGGTGTATGCGGAGTGCGATCTGGTGGGGCGCAGTCTGAAAGCGCAGATGAAATATGCCGATAAGCTGGGTGCGGCCTATACGCTGATCCTTGGGGATGCCGAGCTTTCCTGCGGCCGGGCGCAGCTGCGCAATATGAAGACCGGTGCGCAGAGCGAGGTGACGCTTGCGGATTTCACGCTGCCGGAGGAGAGCGGGGATTCTTCCGGTGAAACAGCCTGAGAGGAGGCTTGGATGGAAAACGGGGAACGCCGCGCCGGCTTTTTGCCGGTGACGGCCCGGGATATGGCGGCCCGGGGCTGGGATCAGGCGGATTTTGTCTATGTGACGGGGGATGCCTATGTGGATCACCCGTCCTTTGGCGTATCCATCCTTTCGCGGGTCCTGGAATCGCACGGCTTCCGCGTGGCGATCCTCGCCCAACCCGACTACCGCAGCACGGAGGATTTCAAGCGGTTCGGCCGTCCGCGGCTCGGTTTTCTGGTCACGTCGGGCAATGTCGACTCGATGGTGGCGCACTATACGGTGGCGCGTCTGCGCCGGACAAGCGACTATTATTCGCCGGGCGGAAGAACCGGCCACCGCCCGGACCGGGCGGTGATTGTCTATTGTAACCGTATCCGCGAGGCATACGGTGACATTCCGATCGCCATCGGAGGACTGGAAGCATCGCTCCGCCGCTTTGCCCATTACGATTATTGGGAGGATCGGATCCGGCGCAGCATTCTGATCGACGCCCGCGCGGATCTTCTGCTGTACGGAATGGGGGAGCGTGCGATTGTCCGGCTTGCGGAGCTGCTGGACCGCGGCGTGCCGATCCGGAGGATCCGTGATCTGCGCGGGAGCGTATACCTTGCCAGGCGCGGGGATCCGGTTTTCTACCCCTGCACGGAGTGCGGCGAGTTTTCACAGATCCGGGAGAATGGGGAAGCGTATGCGCGTGCCTTCCGGATCCAGTACGACAACCAGGACGCGGTGACCGGGCGTGCGGTGGTGGAATATTATGACGACAAGATGCTGGTGGCCAACCCGCCGATGCCGCCGCTGGAGCGGGAGGAACTGGACCGCGTATACGCGCTCCCGTACATGCGGGACAGCCATCCGGACTACGATGCGGCGGGCGGCGTGCCGGCAATTGAAGAGGTCCGTTTTTCGATCACGCATAACCGTGGTTGCTTCGGCTCCTGCAACTTCTGCGCCATTACCTTTCATCAGGGGCGGGCGGTCCGTTCACGCAGTGAGGAGAGTGTGTTGCGTGAGGCTGCGTTGCTGGCGGCGCGTCCGGATTTCAAGGGATATATCCACGATGTGGGCGGTCCGACGGCCAATTTCCGCGAGCCGGCATGCGAAAAGCAAAGGACGGCGGGCGTCTGCCTTACGCGGAAATGCCTGTATCCGAAGCCTTGCCCGCAGCTGCGGGTAGATCACCGTGCTTATGCGGCGCTTTTGCGCCGTATAGAGGCCATTCCGCGCGTGCGGCGGGTCTTCATCCGCTCGGGGATCCGGTATGACTATCTGATGGCGGATCCGGACCGCTCCTTCTTCCGGCAGCTGGTGGAGCGGCATATCAGCGGTCAGCTCAAGGTGGCGCCGGAGCATTGTGCAGCCGGCGTACTGGCCTGTATGGGGAAGCCGGATTTTTCGGTCTATGAAGCCTTTTCCCGGGAGTTTTACCGTCTGACGCGGGAGGCGGGAAAGGAGCAGTACCTTGTCCCGTATCTGATGTCCAGCCACCCGGGCTCTACGCTGACCGATGCGGTGGAGCTGGCCGTATTTCTGAAAAAGAACCATATGCATCCCGAGCAGGTACAGGATTTTTATCCTACGCCGGGTACGGTATCCACGGTCATGTATGCGACGGGTATCGATCCGCTGACGGGGCGGCATGTGGAGGTCGCGCGGGATAACCGGTCCAAGCAGTTGCAGCGCGTGCTGTTGCAGTACGGCCGTCCGCGCAACGCGCCGCTGGTCCGGGAAGCGCTGCGCGAAGCAGGGCGGGAGGACCTGATCGGATACGGTCCCGACTGCCTCGTCCGCCCTGAGGGCGGAACAGTCGGTTCTCCAGCCGGATCGAAAAACGTACATACGAAAGGCAATAAACGCACCCGTGTGTCGCAAAAAGCGGTGCATCACGCTTCCGCCGCGTCAGAAAAGCGGCGCGCAGACGCAGAAACTTCGCTATCCGCTGCGGGGAAAATCCGGGGAAAGCAAATGCCCGGACGCGCGACTCCCCGGCCGGGCGAGGAGCTTTCCGGCTCTAAGGGGAAAAGCGCAGAACGCAATCGTCAGAAGCCGGATCGCGGAGGGGAGAAGCCCGGCCGTGTGTCCGCCGGGAAATCCGCCCGCAGTGGCGGGCAAGCCGCCCGCGGGGGCGGAAGATCCGGGCACCGGGAGAAGAAATCTTCGAGGAAAGGTTGAGCCGATCGGTCGGCCGGCAGAGCAGTGCTGTCCGACTGCAACGGCAGCCGATTGCCTGCACAGGCGCATCCGTGTGTTGCAGACGATGCTTTCCGCCTTCCGGTCCCGGTTGCACGCTGCCTTTTCTGTAAGCAGGAGGCAGACGGGGGAGCCCCGCGGATTCTTTTCGCAGACCTGTACATGTATTTTCCCCCAGCCCTGGCCGGAATGCATGCCGTGTGTTCCGAAATACGCCGTCCACCTATATATAGTCTGATGTGGAAGGAGTGCCTATGTCCGAAGAGAAGAATGTCGCTTTCCTCCGTTCGCCGGAAAAGATCTCCCGCCTGTATGCGTGCCCGCTCTTTGCGGGAATGCAGGAGGAGGAGGTCCGGTATACGCTTTCGCTGTTGGCGGGGGAGGAGCGCCAGTATTCCCGCGGCGCTTTTCTTCACCATGCGGGAGAACCCCTGCATCGGTTTGGATTGGTATTATCGGGGTGTGTAGGGGTTTATGCCGACGACCTGGACGGAAACCAGGTACAGATGGCAAGCGTCGGTCCGGGGGAAACCTTCGGGGAATCCCTGTGCTATCTCCGCCTTGCCCATGCTCCGGTTTATATTCTGGCGGTGGAGGACAGCGATCTGCTCTGGCTGCATACCGACGCCTTCCGTACCATCGGTGAAACCGGCGATGCCCGGATTTTTCCGATATATCACCGCTTTGTATCCATGCTGGCCGGGCGCACGCTGGCAATGAACGACCGGATCCAGATCCTCTCGAAAATCCGCCTGCGTGACAAATTGCTGACCTTTTTTGCCCAGTATGCCCGTCACAACGGTCGGGATACCTTCACAATCCCCTTTGACCGTGCCGGACTGGCGCTGTATCTGGGGACCGACCGCGCGGCACTGTCGCGCGAGCTGTCGGCCATGCAGAAGGAGGGACTGATCGAGTTTTACCGCAACAGCTTCCGGATTCTGCGCGGCAGCAGCACATTATGTTGCAAATGCAACAAAACAAAAGAGGAGAGCGGCGTATAATAGAGGAAAAAAGGAACGGAAGGACCTTGCTATGAAAAAAAGATTGCTTGCTCTGGGAATGGTACTGATGTTGCTGGCAGCGTTGCTGTCGGTATACGGATGCGGTGGTGGCGAGGAGCCCGGAACCATACGGATCGGAGGTCTGATGGGGCCGACATCGATGGGACTTGTCAAGATGATGGAGGATGCCGAGACCGATCCGGCGGCAAATCCGTATGCTTTTGCCGTAGCCGGAAACGATGCATCGGTGCTGACCGCTGCGCTCCTGAAAGGGGAACTGGACATGATCGCGGTGCCCGCGAACCTGGCCGCGACGCTGTATAACAACAGCAATGGCGCGGTGCGGGTGCTGGCGGTGAATACGCTGGGGGTGTTGCACATTGCGGAGAAAGGCGACAGCATCCGGACGGTGGAGGATCTGCGCGGGAAGACGATATACGCCATGAACCAGGGGACGGTGACCGAGTATACGCTGCGGTATCTTCTGACCCAGAACGGAATTGATCCGGATACGGATGTGACGCTGTCCTGGAAGAACGGAAGCGAAGCGCAGGCGGAGGTGATCCGGGCGCTGAACCAGTCGGAGAACGGCGTGGCGATGCTTCCGCAGCCGGCGCTGACGGTAGCCATGGGGAATGTGAGCGGACTGCGTGACGCGCTGGATCTGAACGAAGAATGGGAGAAACTGCCGGATGCCCCGGGGCTGATCACGGGCGTGATGGTCGCACGGACCGAATTTGTGGAAAAGTACCCGCAGACAACGGCGAAATTCCTGGATGCCTATGCGGCATCGACGGCCTATGTGAACGCAAATACCGATGCGGCCGCGGCGCTGATCGGTAAGCACGGCATCTTTACGGAATCGGTGGCAAAGGCGGCGCTGCCGGATTGCAATATCGTATGTATCCGCGGAGCGGAGATGAAAGAAGCGATAGAGGGGTATCTGCAAATGATCTATGACCAGAATGCAGCCGCGGTGGGCGGCAGCATGCCGGCCGACGATTTCTATTATGGTGTTTCATAATCCGCGGTTTCTCCGTGTGGCATCGGTCCTGCTGGCGCTTTTGCTCTGGCAGGCCGCTTCCATGTTGGTGAATCAACCGATTTTTCTGGTCAGCCCGACGACGGTGGTCGCCCGTCTGATCGCTCTGCTGGGAGACGGCGCATTTTACGCGGCGCTTGGCTTCAGTTTTCTGCGGATTGCCCTCGGATTTCTGGGCGGGCTGCTGCTCGGCACATTGGCCGGGGCAGCGGCCGGCCGTTACCGTTGGGTGGAGATCCTTCTTTTCCCGTATATGGTCACGGTCCGGTCGATTCCCGTGGCCTCTTTTGCGGTGGTGGCGCTGCTTTGGTTTTCATCCGGAACGATTTCGGCGTTTGTGTCTTTTCTCATTGTACTTCCGATCGTGTATCATGCGGTGCAGGAGGGGACACGGCGTATTGACCCGCGGATGCGGGAGATGGCGGCAGTTTTCCGCTTTTCGCCGTTTGACCGTTTCGGTTGCCTGTGGCTGCCCGGGGTGCGACCCTATCTCCTGTCTTCGGCGCGGGTTTCGGTCGGGCTGGCCTGGAAGTCCGGGGTGGCGGCCGAGCTGATCGGCGTTCCGGCCGGTTCCCTCGGACAATTGCTGTATCTTTCCAAAATCTATATGAGCACGGCGGATCTGTTTGCGGTTACGCTGATGATCGTATTGGCGACGGTTGTGTGTGAAAAACTGAGCATGGGAGGGTTACGGATTCTGTTGGGAGAGAGGCGGGTGCGCGTATGACCGGGGATATTGTACTGGATCGCGTATGCAAGGCATACGGAGACAAGCCGGTACTGACCGATTTCTCGGCGGTCTTTCCGGCGGGGGGTGTGAGCTGCATTATGGGACGGTCGGGATGCGGAAAGACGACGCTGCTGCATCTGATTCTCGGCCTTCTCACGCCCGATGCCGGCAGCATCCACGGGATCGGTTGCCGCATGAGCGCGGTTTTTCAGGAGGATCGGCTTTGTGAGGAGCGGACAGCATACGAAAACCTGCGTCCGGTATTGCCGCGCGGTACGGGAAAAGACGCGGCGGCAAAAATTCTCACAGAGCTTGCCCTGCCACCCGACGCGCACACCGTACCGGTTGCCTCTCTGTCGGGCGGGATGGCGCGGCGGGTGGCGATAGCGCGCGCGCTGCTGGCGCCGGGGGCCTATCTTGTGCTGGACGAACCCTTCCGGGGCCTGGATGAGCAGACCCGCCGCATCGCTGCGGAGGTGATTCTGCGACATGCAGAGGGACGGGGGATCCTGATGGTGACGCACGAAGAGGAGGAGGCTGCATGGATGGGCGGAACCGTCCTGCACATGAAAGACCCCTCCTCTGAATGAGCTGCACGGCGACCGAGATCCCGGTCCGTGTGTTGCGGAACCCGGATTTTTGTACCGAAGACAAGGAAGGCGGGAGAGCGCCACGGTGCTCTCCCGCCTTCTTTTTTTGTATCTTCCGGTTATTTCTGTGGGGGCAACCGCCCGGTGCAGAAGAACTCTGCCTCCGCATTGCCAGCGGACAGACCTTTGCAGCCCGCCGCCGCTTCCCGGTTACAGGCTGTCCGCCATAGGAGCATACGCGGCCTTCTGTTCCTCCGCCGTTGGGGGTGCAAGCCGGCAGGGGACATAGATCAGCGATGTCAGCGCATAGGCAAGCGCCGTTGTGGGGTCTCCCTTTACGCAGAAGTCCTGCCGGTTCTGAAATACCGCCACTACCGGGCGTTCTCCCGCATCGATCCGCTCGGCGAGCGCGGCGGCCGCAGCAGGGTCCCCGGTCCTGTCGGCGGGATAGTGCAGGCGGAGCGGAGAAAGGAAGCAGGCGCGGCGGGACTTGTCCTCACACCAGGCGGCAAAGGCCTCACAGACACAGTCGGCAACCGCTTCCGGCGATGCATAGGTGGTATCGACGATCAGATCATAGTGAGAAAGGTCGCGGTTGTCCACGCCGTAAAAGGAGAGATACCGCCGGCTTTCGCTTTCCTGCCGTTGCCGGATCTTTTCGGCGGTTTCTTCTACACTGGTGAAATGCTCGTCCGAACGGCCGGCGGCATGAATGCGCGCAGCGCTGACCTCCAGCGCGGTGGACAGATACACGCGGAAGGTACCGCGGGTAAAGTGCCAGGCCATCCGCGAGTCGATCAGGAGCGGGCGCGGATCGTCTGAGAGCGCGGCCAGCCCATCGTCGATTTCGTGATCGAGCTCCGGGTGGGTCTCCATATAGCGATTCATTTCCACCACCGAAATGTGGTGGCGTGCCGCGACCTCGCGGCAGATATTTCCGGTGGAATAATATTCCATGCCCAGCCGTTCGACCAGAATGCGGGAGAGTGTACTTTTCCCGCTGCCAAGGTCGCCGGCGAGCGAAATTTTTTCCGACATGTCCTTCTCCTGTCTTTGTATCCGGTGGTATGCGTACCATTTTATTATAACGCGGAGGAGGCCGACTGTCAAGTCCCGGCCAAAGTATGAGGGAGGGAGAGATGTGCACCGAGGCGGATGCAGACAGAGCGGGGAACCGGAAGGCCGTGGCGCGTGCGCCGGGAAAAGGCAGATACAGAAGCCCTCTTCCTTCTATTGACATCGCCAAAGGGGTGTGCTATACTGACACCGTACCGGTTTTTCGGCACAGGATGCCGCAGAACCGACCGGATGCGTTTTCCCCGGATCCAGGGTCCTGGCGGTTTTTCCGGTGGGGCAGGAGACCGTCTGCGGGATGACGCAGAAGAGGAGAGAATCATGAATTACGCCACCATCAAAAATTGCGATATTGCCAATGGGGAGGGGGTTCGCGTTTCGCTGTTTGTGAGCGGCTGTACCCATCACTGTCCCGGCTGCTTCAATGCGGAGGCATGGGATTTTTCCTACGGGGAGCCGTTTACCGAGCAGACACAGGAGGAACTGTTTTCTCTGCTGGCGCCGGATTACATCGCGGGGCTGTCGCTGCTGGGCGGGGAACCGTTTGAGCCGGTCAACCAGCGGGGTCTGCTTCCCTTTCTCCAGGAACTGCGGCGCCGGATGCCGGAGAAGAACGTATGGTGCTATACCGGCTATCTTCTGGAAACCGAGCTGCTGGCGCCGAGCCGGGCTCGCTGCGCGTGTACCGACGAGATGCTCCGGTGCATCGATATTCTTGTGGACGGCCGGTTTGAGGAGGAGAAAAAAAATCTGCGCCTGCTTTTCCGGGGCTCCTCCAACCAGCGTATTATTGACCTTCCGGCTACTCTGGCGGCAGGGCAGGTGGTTTTATGGAGCAAGCTGGGACAGGAAAAGAAAGGGAGAGAAACACTATGAAAAGCGAATGTCGTGTCAGGATCTGCCGGCTGGACCCGCGGGCGGTGCTGCCGCAGTATGCCAGCGAGCAGGCGGCGGGGGCGGATCTGTATGCTCTGTGCGATGCGCCGGTGGAGCTTATGCCGGGGCAGACGGTGCGGATCCGCACCGGTCTTGCGGTGCAGATTCCGGAAGGATATGCGGGACTGATCTATGCACGCAGCGGGCTGTCCACCAAGCGGGGACTGGCGCCGGCCAATAAGGTAGGTGTGATCGACGCGGATTATCGCGGAGAGATCCAGGTAGCCCTGTACAATCAGTCCGGCGAGCGGCAGACGGTGGAGCCGGGGGAGAGGATCGCCCAGCTTGTCATTGCGCCGGTGCTGCGCGCCTGCTTTGAGGAGAGCGAGGAGCTCGACGAAACCAGCCGCGGCAGCGGCGGATTCGGATCGACGGGAAAACACTGAAAACGGAGGCGGATATGATACTTCATCCATTGTTTTCGGACCATATGGTATTGCAGCGGGGACGGCCGATCCGTGTGTTCGGAATGGGCGTCGGGAAGCTGGAAATCGAATTTCTGGGCCGGCACTATGTGCAGGACTGTCCGGGCGGAGATTTCTGCGCGGAGCTGGATGCCGCGGAGGCGGGCGGTCCGTATGAAATGACAATCCGGCTGGGAGATGAGACCCGTGTGTTGCATGATGTGATGATCGGGGAGGTATTTCTTGCGGGCGGACAGTCGAATATGCAGATGAAGCTTGGAGAACAGATCCCGATGAGCGAGGCACCGGAGGATTGTCCTCTTTTCCGCTACTATACGGTATTGCGCCCGGAACGTGGGGAGCCGTATGGGCAGGAATGGGTAGTGGCGGATCGGAAAAACTGCTACGGTATGTCGGCAATTGCCTGGTTTTTCGCTACGCGGATGGTACGGACCTACGGTGTGGCGGTCGGGATCGTGTCCTGCTATCAGGGGGCGGCGATCCTGCAAAGCTTCATCCGGCGGGACCTTCTGCTTTCTGCGCCGGAGGGACAGTGCTGCAGTCGTCAGCGCGCCCGGAGCATTGTCGTGTACCCGAACTGGAACCGCGACGGATTCCTGTATGAGTATATGGTCCGGCAGGTGGCGCCCTACGCGCTCCGGGCAGTGCTCTGGTACCAGGGGGAGAGCAACAGCGACTATGACGAGGCAAAGATCTTCGTCGGACTGATGCGCCTTTTGCGGGATTGCTGGCGGGAAGTCTTTCGGGATCCGACCCTGCCGTTCTTTCAGGTACAGATCGCGCCGTTCCGGGGCGGAGACGAATCCGGCCCGTACATCCGTGCGGCGCAGGAAGCGGCAGCAGAGGAGCTGGAAGGGGTGTATCTGGTCACAACCGGTGATGTCGGAGAGGAGCATGGCATTCATCCGCACCGCAAGGAAGAGGTAGCGGAGCGCCTGTTCCGCGCGGTCCGCTGCGAAATCTTCGGGGAAGCCATACGCTATCTTGGTCCGCGCATGCGGGATTTCTGCTTTGGCGAGGGTGAGGCAACCTTCTGCTTTTCGGGAACGGGCGGCGGCCTGACGACCGACGGGGAGATCGACAGTCTGTATCTTCTTGACGCGACCGGACGGCGCGTGCGTGCGGTCTGCCGGGTCGAGGGGGATACCCTGCGGGCAACGGCGCCGGAGCTTGGTCGGGTGACGGGCGCGGAATTCGGGTGCGAAAGCTTTTATACCATGCATCTGTTCAGTCGGGATGGTCTGCCCGCCCTGCAGTTCCGCCTCCCCCGGGAAACGTCGGTCTGCTGAGACCGGATTCACCCTGTACACCCTATACGTGAGAGGTCTTTTGTGCGGGTGAGGGGATGCGTGTGTTCCGGATCGGATGCGGTTGCAGAGAGCAGAGCCTTTCCGGAGACGGCGTGGACCGCCGGCAGAGCAGTCATAAGCAGATGACGGAGGGCGCCATGATGGCGCCCTCCGTCATCTTTCTGCGTACATCATGCGGGCATTCCGCTTCTTCATGACATAGTTGGTAAGAAAGATACCGTGCCGGCAAACCTGCTGCTCTTGTATTGCGAGGTATCCTCTTTTTGCAAAGAAGGGTTTCGCTGTCATGGAGGCGTGCGTAACAATATCGGTATGCGTCGCGGCTTCCAGCCGATCGCATATGGCAGAAGCAATACCGCGGCGCTGATATGCGGCATGGATATACAGACGGTCCAGATATCCGGATCCGTCCATGTCGCCAAATCCTGTAAGAATGCCGTGTTCGAATGCAACAAAGCAGATTTTCCCGGAAAAAGATGCTGCCCAGCATGCGGGGTCCGGCGGAGCAGGCGCCCATGCGTACAGCTGTGCGGGCGTATAGTCTTTTGCACATACGCTGTGAATCGTGCGGAAAAAAAGTTCGGCCATGGCCGGAATGTCAGAGGGGGTATATCTGCGCAGAAGCATTTGTTTTTCCTCCGTTCGGTTATACGCTGAGAAGATGCGATCGTATTCTTTCCCGGCAAGGTCCGGTTTTATTTTCAATTTCGGATATTGCGCGGCCCGTGTGTCGGATATGCTGTCAGACCTGTCCTGCGCTGCGCCGGCTGTACTCCGACGGGGAAATGCCGAAATAGCGGCGGAAGGCCCGGGAGAAGGCAAAAAGGTCAGGGTAGCCGACCGAGGCGGCCGTGACGGTTACATTGTAGCCGTAGCGTGCAAGAAGCATGGCGGCGCGTTCCATACGCAACTCGGTCAGATAGCGCGCCGGCGTCTTTTTGACACAGGCGCGGAACAGCTCCGAGAAATAGGAGCGGTTCAGATGCAACCGTTGTGCGATATCCGCTACGGTGATGCCGTTGCAGAACTCGGTTTCCATAATGCTGAGGGCGGGGCGAATATAGCGTTCGGCGGCACGGGTGTCCTGCGCACGTCTCTGCGCCAGCAGGCTGAACAGCTCCCAGATCCTGGAGCAGAGAAAGGCTTCATAGCCCTGCCCGCCCTCCGAAAGGTCGGGAGCCTCGGTGCAGGCGCGGAAGAGGGGCCCGAGGAACGGTACGCAGAGCAGATCCTCGGACAGAAGATAGGTCGGCAGACGCGGGGCCGCCTCGAAGCCGATCCAGATATAGGTCCACGGATCGTCGGGATCGGCTTCGTAGCAGGTGATTTCGTAAGGGCGGATGACAAACATATCGTTGCGCCGCGGTTCAAAGCGACCGCGCGGGGAGAGAAATGCCCCCCGCCCGGATACAACAAAATGCAATAGCCAGTACGGGCGAATGGCCGGGCCGAAGGCATGCGAAGGAGTGCAGGCTTCCCAGCCGCATTCGCGTGGATTGATATCCGAATATCCTTGATTTATAATAATTTTATTACCGGCATCCATGATTTTTTCATCCCTTTCGGTTGCGGAGGAGGCGTCCTTCTGCGGGATTTATCCAGGAAGATAGTATAGCGTATATGACGACAAAATGCAATGGCTCTGTCAGAAAATATCTGCTATAATGAAAAAAGAAAGGCTGCTGCGGTAAGGAGGCGTCTGACCGGATGGGACCGGAAGCCGGCGCGACCAGTCAAAGCGCGGCAGACGAAGCAAGCAACGGGAAACAATACCGAACCGAGAATCATGTAGGAAAGAGAGGAAAACAAATGGGGAAAATCACATTTATGGGAGCGGGCAGCACGGTATTTGCCAAGAATGTACTGGGGGACAGCATGCTGACGCCTGCCCTGCGGGAATTTGAGATTGCGCTGTATGACATCGATGCGGAGCGCCTGGAAGAGTCCTACATCATGGTGACGCTGCTGAACCGGAACATCAACGAGGGCCGTGCGCGGATTACAAAATATCTGGGCGTGGAGAACCGGAAGGAAGCGTTGCGGGGCGCGGATTTTGTTGTGAATGCGATTCAGGTGGGCGGATATGAGCCTTCGACGGTCATCGATTTTGCAATTCCGAAGAAATACGGCCTGCGGCAGACGATTGCAGACACGCTGGGGATCGGGGGTATTTTCCGTGCCCTGCGGACGATCCCGGTTCTTGCGGATTTTGCGCGGGATATGGAAGAGGTGTGTCCGCGGGCGTGGTTTTTGAATTACACGAATCCGATGGCCATGCTGGCGGGCTATATGCAGCGATACACGCATGTCAGGACGGTGGGTCTCTGCCACAGTGTGCAGGTATGCTCGGATCATCTTTTGCGCGACCTGGGCATCGAGGCAAAGCGTCCGCTCCGCGAGAGGATTGCCGGCATCAATCATATGGCCTGGCTGCTCTCCTTAGAAGATGCGGACGGGAACGACCTGTATCCGGAAATCCGTCGTCGCGCCCTGGCGGAGCTTGCCAAAATGCCAAACAGCGAGAGCCGCGATCTGGTCCGGTATGAGTATATTCGCCGCATCGGATATTACTGCACGGAGTCGAGCGAGCACAATGCGGAATACAACAATCTGTTTATCAAGTCGAAATATCCGGAGCTGATAGACCGATACCACATTCCCCTGGACGAGTACCCGCGTCGCTGTGTAGAGCAGATCGCGAACTGGAAGAAGGGGAAGGAAGAGTACCTGCACGGCAACATTACACATACGCGCTCGCACGAATATGCGTCCTATATCATGGAAGCGATGGTGACCGACGTTCCGTATAAAATCGGAGGAAATGTCATCAACCGCGGTCTGATCGAGAACCTGCCGTCGGATGCATGCGTGGAGGTGCCCTGCCTTGTGAACAAAGCGGGCGTACAGCCTACGGTGGTGGGGCGCCTGCCACTGGTATGTGCAGCCATGAACATGACCAACATCCAGGTACAGCTTCTGACGATAGAGGCGGCGGTGACCAGGAAGAAGGAGGCCATCTACCAGGCGGCCATGCTCGATCCGCATACCTCCTCGGAGCTTTCCGTAGACGATATCGTCCGCATGTGCGATGAACTGATAGAAGCACACGGTGACTATCTCCCCGCCTATCACTGAGCGGTCTGTCTGTGCGGGAGGAGGAGCAGCGGCGATCCTTCGCCGATACGGATAAAGCGATTGGACGACAATCTGTCAAGGGCATCGAACCGCTTCATTTCCGACAACACAGTGGCCCGGAATATCCGTTCGCGCGGCCTTCTGATCAGGGCGTCGGATGTGCAGATCAGCAACGGCAGCTTTGAGAATGTCGGCAGGAGTGCCATTGCCATTCTGTACGGGATTTTCCGGGGGGAGTCGGGGGTGAGCGAGAAACCGGAGGTGTCGCAGAACGGGTTTGATAGAACCGGTACTTTTCAGGATGCCGACCGTATACCCCGATCGCGATCGAAGGTCCCGGCTTGCATGTAGATGAGGATTGCCTGCTGTATAAGAACATCAGCATCACCGACAATGGGATCCGGAACCGTACGACGCAGTACGTGGTGTATGTGAACTCGGCGCGGGATATCAACATTCTGCGCAACGACTTCGGGACCTATGCGGATGAGTCGGAGGATCATATCAGCGATGCGATCCATATCAACGGCGCCATGAACATCCTGATCGAGGACAATATCTTCTCCCCCTACACCGAGGATATCTGTATCGCGGTGTATGCGGAGCATAACAGGAACGTGCATGGGAAGAACGTCGGGCAGGACGGTCCGCCATTCATTGAGGATCGGAAATGATTTCCCCGCAGAAGAAGCAACTCTGTC
>CALWTT010000039.1 GCA_944384545.1 uncultured Clostridia bacterium
AAGAAAAACCGGAAACCGGGAGGTCGCCGGACAGGAGGAAAAGGTTTTGCAGGCAGAGATCGGAAAACTGATGGAGCAACTGCGCCGCGCCTATACCCCGTATCACGCATCGGCGCAGGCGGCGGAAGAGCTGGAAACAATGGGGTATACCCGTTTGGAGGAGAGGGAAGCCTATACGATTGTACGAGGCGGGCGGTATTATGTATGTCGGGATGGGAGTGCCCTGATTGCATTTTCGGTCGGAAGCCGCCCCGGCGGCTTCCGGATCGTTGCCTCGCATCTGGATTCTCCCTGTTTGAAGATCAAGGGCAATCCTTTGATGACCGGCAGCGGATGCGTGCGGTTGAACACCGAGGTCTACGGCGGCCCGCTTCTGTATACTTTTCTGAATCAGCCGTTGCGTATTGCGGGGCGAATGGTGGTCCGCGAAGGGGAGCGCCTGGTTTCCCGGGTGTATACGGATCCGCATCTGTATGTCATTCCGAGTCTTGCTGTGCATATGCAGCGCGATGCCAACACATCGTTATCGGTGAATCCGCAAACCGATCTGCAACCGCTGGTGTGTTTGTCCGCAGAGTGTGGAGGCGAACATGGGGATGCTGCATGGGAGGCGGCGGTCTCGCGGGATTTGTACGCGGTCAGCGCTGCGGAGCCGGTTCTTGCAGGGACGGGAGAGGAATTCCTTGTTTCCCCGCGTCTGGATAATCTGACATCGGTGTATGCGTCGGTGGAGGCCATGCGCGCGGCGGGAGACCGTGGAATCTGCATGATTTACCTGGCGGACAGTGAGGAGATCGGAAGCCTGACAAGGCAGGGAGCCGGCTCGGATTTTCTGCGCCGCACGGCGGAACGGATTGCGGATGCCTTGGGAGAAGATATCCATCGACTTCTTGCCGACAGCTTCCTTGTCAGTTGTGACAATGCCCATGCGCAGCATCCCTCTCACCCGGAAAAGAGCGATCCGACCAATCCGGTATTGCTGGGCGGGGGAGTTGTCATCAAGCATCATGCGAAGGGGAACTATACAACCGACGCCTTCTCAGATGCGCTTTTCCGTACTCTGATGCAGGATTCCGGAATTCCGTATCAGGATTTTTATATGCGCGCGGATATGCCATGCGGCGGAACGCTGGGTGCGGTAAGTATCGGCCAGATATCGGTGCGGAGTATCGACATCGGGCTGGCACAGCTTTCCATGCATGCGGCCATTGAGACCATGTGTGCAGCAGATTATCTGCATTTGACTGCAGCGCTTTCGGCTTTTTTTGCGTCCCCCTTTGTATTCGAATCCGGGGATTCTGTGCACCTGTAACTGCCTTGTATACCTCGGTATAATTTGGGGAAAGGATAAGGGAACTCCGATAGGCTTTATCTGATCCGGAATCGGGAAACGAAAAAAGAAAGCGTCCGTATGCCCCGGGAGCATGCGGACACTTTTTTTGTAGCTCTTTTTCATTTATAAAGTTTTTCCTGCCGGGAGGAATCCGCATCTTTTTTCGGTGCTCCGGCACGAAGAGAGAAGTAGAGATAGAGATAGACTCCGATGACAATGGCGTAGAGGAAGGTAAAGAGAATCATATCGCTGAAAATGGCAGTGGTACCGCTTGCCTTCTTGGCAATGAGAAGAAAAATGACAAAAAAGGTAGCCGCCGAAACAAGATAATGCAGAAGGACCCGCAGAAAAATATGCATACGCTCATATCGGAGAATGAGATTGGCACAGGAGAGCAGGAGAGAAAAGGAAAATATGGTGAGCAGGTCGGAAACCTCAATCATATTTCCGAACTGCGGAAAGGAACTGCCGATCAGGAAGAGAAAGAGACTGAGAATGGTATACGTGCAGCAGGTATGCATGCATATCCGGCGCAGCGGTTGCAACAGGTGTTTCATAAGATATCCTCCGTAACATTTCACAGTAAGGATACCATATTTTGCGGGGAAAAACAAGCAGTATGGCAAAGATTGCGGAGAAAAGGATCAATCGGGCATGTTTTCATCCAGAATACGGATGCGTGAGACCGATTCCTCGCCGACGCGGTAGGCACGGACTCTGCGCTCGGACAGGCATTTGGTAATCTGATAAAGATCGATCCATATCTGGTTTACACCGTCCTTCTGAGAGGGATCAAAGATCAATTCAAGGCCGGCATGCAGATGGGGGACCTGGATGTTGTTGACATTTTCTTTGGCACTGTATCCGGTCATGCCGAGGTATCCGATGATTTCTCCGGCAGAGACGATTTTTCCTTCATAGAGATCGGCATAGGGGTGATCCTTGCGCAAATGCGCATAATAGTAATAGCGTTTTCCGTCAAAGGAACGGATACCGATTCTCCAACCTCCATACTGGTTCCACCCGAGGGCTTCCACATAGCCGGATTCTATGGCAACCACGGGCGTACCAACCGAAGCAAACAGATCATGCCCGAGATGACGACGGCGGTAGCCGTAAGAGCGGCTGTTCCCGAAGTCGTCGGAATGGGCGAAGGAATAGCCGGCCGCCAGTGGGTGAAAGACCTTCCAACCGTATTTTTTGGTAAAGGTGACATGTCCGTCCGCATCGGTGATTTCTTCGGTATAGTTTCCAAGCATGCCGCCAAGGACGGCACCGTAGGCTTCCTGGTAATAACGGAAGAGTTTTTCGTTGCGGATTTTGGAGGAAAAGGTTCCATCACGGATGGCATCGGCATAGGTCTGCAGGTCTTTTTTGCGGTAGTGATCGAATTTCCCCCCATACTGCTGTGCAACGGCGGCCAGCAGATCGATCCAGGAAAGGGACTCCCCGTTTTGGTGAGCGGCAATATCCATGGCGGCGGCATCCTGCATAGCAGCGGCAGTTGGTCCGAACTCTACCCAGCGAATATATTTTTTATCCGTATCCGCCCCCAGAGCCGGCATGCAGAACGAAAGAATCAGGAGGGGGAGCAGAAGCATGGCAACAAAACGGGGTGCGGAAATACGGGTTGTTTTTTGTATTTGTATCATTGTATATCACCTATCAACATGTTTCGGATATAGTTTTTGCGACTGTGGCGGAAATATGGGCGGAAATAAATATATTGACAGAAAAAAGTTGACAATTTGACAGCACAGATGTATAATTATTCATGCATGTCTTATGCCGGCAAAGGACACCGGGAAAAAGAGCAGGACAACGCGGAGGAACAGATGAACAGAAGACAGGAACGGGAAGCCGCCTTTATGCTGATCTTTGAGCGCAGCTTTCATAAGGAAGAGAGCCCGGAGGAAATATATGAACATGCCAGGCAGGCGCGTGATATCGAAGAAAGCGAATATGTTCGCCGTGTATTTTTCGGTGTGGAGGCAAACAAAGAGGAGCTGGACGGCGCTATAGAAAAATATAGCCGCGGATGGAAAACGGCACGCATCTCTCATGTGTCGCGTTCGATCATGGAATTGAGTATCTATGAGATGCGGTACTGTCCTGAAATTCCGCTACGCGTATCCATGAATGAAGCGATTGAATTGGCACGGCGCTACGATGAGGAGGCCGCACGCCCGTTTGTCAACGGAATTCTGAATGCGGTTGCGGAGGAGCAAAAGCGGGAACGGGATGGAGAGTGAGCTGTACCTTGGGATAGATACCAGCAATTACACGACGTCTGCGGCGTTGGTTGACGCCGACGGAACGGTGATTGCCAATCTGAAGCGACCGCTGACCGTAGAAAGCGGAGAACGCGGATTGCGGCAGTCGGATGCCGTATTTTTGCATGTGCGGAATCTTCCGGAGCTGATGTTGGAAGTAAAAGAGCGTTGCCGCGGGTACAGAATCGCGGCGATCGGCGTCTCTGAAAAGCCGAGGAATGCAGAAGGGTCCTATATGCCATGCTTTCTTTCCGGTGTGGCAGCGGCGGAGAGTGCGGGCGCTGCGTGCGTCGCACCGGTATACAGATTTTCGCATCAGTGCGGGCATCTGATGGCAGCGCTGTATTCTGCCGGGAAATGCGGGTGGTCCTCGCGGCCGTTTGCTGCATTTCATTTGTCCGGCGGTACCACCGAACTGCTTGTATCGGAGCCGGGAGAGCGAGGCTTCCGTACGACCTGCATCGGCGGTACGCGGGATCTGAATGCCGGACAGGTGATTGATCGCATCGGAGTGGTGCTTGGCCTTGCCTTTCCGTGCGGGCCGGCACTGGAAAAACTGGCGGCAGAAAACCGAAAGCCGCTTCCTGGAAGACGGCGTGTTCCGTCGGAAGGAGGCTATGTGAATCTTTCCGGACTGGAAAATCTTTCGTGCAGATTGTATCGTTCCTGCGGGGATCCGCGCCTGACGGCTGCTTTTGTTCTGGATTATCTGGGAGAGGCTGTCCTGCGGATGGCAGAAAGCCTGCAAGGGGAGTATGCATCGCTTCCGCTTCTTTTTGCGGGGGGCGTCATGAGCAATCGCCTGTTACAGGCGCGTTTGCGTGCGCGCTACCCGGATGCCGCGTTTGCCGAGCCGGCATTTTCTTCGGACAATGCGGCGGGGATTGCGCTTCTTTCCCGGCGTGCATATTTGTGCACGCGGCATGCCGGTGTGGTCTGAGCACGGAGGGAATATGGATTTGAGGAGTTTTAAGGCGCTGTCCGGTGGGGATCTGCCTTCCGACGAAATACATCCGATCGGTGTCAGCGAGCTGAACCGGTATATTGCCGGACTTTTTACGGGCAATGCATACCTCAGTGATCTGTGTGTACGGGGGGAGCTGTCCAATTTTGTAGCGCATCCGTCCGGCCACTGCTATTTTTCTCTGAAAGATGAGGAGTCCTTGATACGCGCGGTCATGTTCCGCTCGGCGGCATCCCGTCTCCGGTTCCGGCCGGAGAATGGCATGAAGGTGTTGGTCTACGGGAGCGTATCGGTCTATCCGAAGGAGGGCCGGTATCAGATATATGTGAATCGTCTTGTGCCGGAGGGGATCGGAGAACTGTATCTTTCCTATGAGCAAATACGGGAGAAATTGCAGGCCGAAGGGCTGTTTGACCCGGCACGAAAAAAACCGCTGCCGCGCTATCCCTCCTGCATCGGTGTAATCACATCGCCAAGCGGTGCGGCAGTGCGGGATATCATTCATATTACAGGCCGCCGTTTTCCGCTGGCAAAAATATGCATCTATCCTGCGCTGGTGCAGGGAAAGGAAGCCCCACCGACCTTGATCGCAGGATTGCGGTATTTTAATACACACCGCATTGCCGATTTGATTATCCTTGGCCGGGGCGGCGGTTCGGCAGAAGACCTTTTTGCGTTCAACGACGAAGCACTGGTGCGGGAGGTTGCCATGTCGGCGGTACCGATCATTTCTGCGGTCGGCCATGAGACGGACGTAACTCTGTGTGATTTTGCAGCGGATCGTCGTGCACCGACGCCGTCGGCGGCGGCAGAACTATCGGTTCCGTCCCGGGCAGAGCTTTTGTCCCATCTGTCGGATATGGGGACCCGCATGGGGGGCCTTCTGAAAGGACTGCTGCGCCAGCGCAGAAGGAATCTTATCCTGCTTTCCGGGCGTCCGGTGATGAAGAATCCCGCTCTGCTCCTGAATGGGAGAAGAATGCATGCGGCAACGCTGTCGGATTGCCTTGTGCGGAATATGAAAGGGATACTGGAACGGCGCGGGGCGCAGATTGCAAAGAGCGCTGCCAGATTGGAGGCCCTCAGCCCGCTGTCGGTGCTCGGCCGCGGATACGCGGTGGTAGACGGAGCTGGCGGGCGTGTGATCACTTCGGTAAGAGAGGTAATGCCCGGCGATCGGCTCCGGATTCGTCTGCGGGACGGCAGCGTGACCGGATATGCGGAAAAGGTGATGCCGGAAGCGTGG